>JAIEPM010000534.1 GCA_019748395.1 Candidatus Obscuribacterales bacterium | reverse complement strand
GGCCTATGTCGGTCTTGCCGTCGGCGCGGGCATGAGCATTCTTTTCATGCTCGTGCAGGCGCTGAGCAAGCCGGTCTTCGGCAAGCTGCAAAAGCGTTTGAGCAGCAAGCCGCGTCTTGCGAATCTGCTGGCTTTAGTGCCGCAGGGTCTGGCTGTCCTGTCTGTGATGCTTGTGCCGGTCGCCATCTTGCTTCACATGCAAGCCGAGCTTCCTCAGCACTGCAACCTCGTTGTTTCCTGGCTTGTCGGTCTACTTGTAGCCGGCATCCTGATTCCGCTGTTCTCGCCGGCGCAGCGGAGTTATCCTGCCTGAGTTCTCTGCCGGTTCTGTTCCTGTTCGTTAACCTGTGCTGCGTGTTGCAGCGCAAATTCCCTGTTCTCTGTGAGATGAGTATCCGAATGCCACGATTTTTCACCCGGGCCATGGCCCACCAAAACTGGCTTGCCGAGCAAGCCGACCGTTCTTCAAGCCGCGTCGTCAGCCCCAAGACCGACGAGTTCGCCGACCTGCTGCCGCTTCTGCCTGTCGATGAGATGGACGAACTGAAGCGCCGCTTCTGCAAGGGCAGCAAGCACAAGGGCAGCATCCTCCGCCGCGCCAGCTCCGGCTTCGTCATCGACTTCGGCAAGCTCAAGGGCATCCTGCCGTACAACAAAACCGGCGGTGCCTCGCTGAAGGTCGGCGACAACGTGAGAGTCACGGTCGACGACTTCGACGGCAGCACTGCTCCGCGTCTGACTCGCTGATTCGTCATGGCAGAGCCTGTTTTCGGTGTTTCGCCGGGGCAGGCTCTTCAAAGCTGTGACCAGAGAAAAGGGCTGTTTCATCAGCCCTTTTCTATCTTTTTTGCCTTTTTCTCACCTTTTTCGACCTTTTTGGCTTAGCTTTTGGAGCTTTTTGGCCTTTAAAAATGCAAAATGCGGTGGATGCGCTTCTTTAGCATCCACCGCATTGCTTCTGCCTGCGTTACTCAATCGTTTTCGTTTTCCGTGTACCGATGAAAGTGAGTAGGAGCAAAATTGCTCCAATCAATCCGAACGACAGAACGACATTTCCATGTCTGAGCACGCAGTCATAAATAATCGCGCTGACACCGGCGCAGCCAAGTGTAAGATAAGCAAGCTCCTTGTAATCATCGTTTCCGCAGAGCACGTAGAACAAAGCAAAGAGCGCGGCGTTTATCCCGATCGCGGTTGTCACTAACGAGGGCTCGTCCAGAAGGAAGCAGCCCGGTAGAAACACGCACAGCGTTCCTGCTGTGATGCCTAGCGTAAAACCTTCTACCTTCTTTTTTATGAGGGGATTTGAATTCTCCTGCCCATAAATGAAGGCGCAAAGTTTGACAAACGCCGTCGAGTAAGAAAAGAAGATCGAAACTGCAAAAGTTCCAAAGCTTATGAAGCGCCCAGTCGAAGACAGAGACAAGTCCACAGACACAAACTGGATTAGGACCTCTGTGAAGACCACTGAGAGCCCGAGTGGCAAAAGCTTTTTTGATAGGTACTCCAGAACTCGATCTTTGCAGGTCAAGCTGAAGAAAGTTGTCGCAAATCCGATCGCAGGCAAGTACGGCAGTGCTTGTGCGACTCCCAGCTTGAAAGGAAGCATCAGAAGCAGGGTCAGGAGCGACCCGTAGATGTATATCATGCAAATGCAATCTTCAAGACCCCCAAGCCTCCTGTCTGCGAATCTATACGCAAGTCCTAGAAGCGAACAGAGCAGCAGTGTGGCTGCGCAGATGGGGCCGGACGCCGGTCCCAAGCCGCAGGCGAAAAGCATTGAGGCTGCCGTCGGAGCCAGAATGCTCATGTGCTTGAAGATGCTCTTGCTCTTTCGGCAGCTCAACCAGAGAACGACCGCTCCTGCTGCAAGCAACAGTGATGCGGCGCTCCACTGTTCAGTCATCGACGGGTAAAACATTAGAGCAAATATTGCCAGTAGGTGGTAAGCCGAGGAGAAGAAGATGGAAAGCTCTTTCCTGTGCTTATCGCCGGCTTTTTCAAAGACTTCAGTCCGTTTGTCATGCCAGAGTGACTGGCCGATGCAGCAGACGAAACTTATTGCCAGAGCGCAGCTCGTGGCACTGAGTCGCTGATCCAGCAGGTCGATAGTAATTGTCTCCAGGCTACTAAGCTTGTGAAAAATTACTTCACCGATCGCCAGTGAAATTGGCATGCGGCAGTAGCCCAGAACCGGATCGACTAAACCGATGATCGCAAATCCAAGCAGCACACTGCCTTGCAAAATCCAAGAGATCCGCGGATCAGAGACAAGCCTCCAGCTCTCGACATAATGCGAGGCGTATGCAAGAATCCAGAGGCAAGCAAAGCCGCTTGATGCAATCAGTGCGCCGATCGCCTTCTCTTTTCGTGTATACGAAAAGAGAAAGCCGGCGATAACAAGCAATGCTGAAACCGCGCCGGCTTCAAGATAGCGCTCGATCAGCGAGTGGTCCTTTGCCAGGTTCGTGAAGAGCGACCCGAAGCAGGATAGAAGGAAGAGCAATCCTGCAATCAGGGCTATCTTGATCGAAGGATCCGCCTCTCGGCGTTTTTCGTTTGAGCGCTTTCGTTTTCTCTGCTTTTCGGGACTTGGACTTGGGAAAGCTTGCGATTGGGAATGCCCCAGTTTCGGCACAATGTGCTCCGAGTCCGTGCTTTCGGGCAAAACGAGGCTGCGGTCTTTGTTTTCGGGAAGGATGAGTCCCCTTTCTTCGTCTTCGGGAAGGATGAGTCCCCTTTCTTTGTCTATGGGAAGGATGAGTCCCCTGTTTTCATTCTTTGCGTCGGATGATTCAAAGTCACTCATAGTTTTGTTCCTGAAAAGAAGCAGCGCGTTAGAGCGCTGCAATTTGATTCACGAGAAGTAAGCTGCCGAGGGCACTCGAAACTTCGCCCCTAACCGGAAACATCCCACCGGGCGCCGCATTGCGACGCCCCTACATGTAGACATCGTCCCGGGCACCACATGGCGTCGTCCTTACAGCATTTGGGTGCTCTTCCGGGGTTATCGAAGGCGGATCTTTACGGATTCGAATCGACGCGCAGGATGTCCTTGGCGCTTGCCGGTCCGGACGTGTGGAATTTCATGATGTTTTCTTCTGCCTCTGTGACATCAAAGGCAGCGATAAGCCAGAACTCGCTTCCGTGACGACCGACTACCAGTGGGTCAAGCCGGTGTGACGGAAGGATGACCGGTCTAGGCTCCGGCTCGTGCTGAAGCGGGTTGAAACTGAGATCTCGAAGAATGTTTCGGTCTTCCCAGGTTCCGGATCGGACAATCGTTTTAACTGTCCATTTCGGCTTTTCCGTAACCAGATACATTTCCTCAAAATGCGGTCTGGCTTGATGGATTTCCTCTCGAATCTCATCCGGAATTCGTCCGGGAAATTCCGCCGAAACCTGAGCTAGAGCGATCCATCCGTCGGTCCTGGAGACCTTCTCCTTCAGCGACTTCTGGGTCGGGGAAGTCCATTTGCGATACAGCTCCGGCTGAACCTGATTTCCATTCTCCTGGTCGAAGCTCAGGTTCTGCAGTCTGCAAACGCCGTTGTCGAGGGAGAAGAATCCGAAGGCCGGCAGCACGACTCCGTCCTGGCTTTTCGCTTTGGTCCGGGTCATGAAACTCATGTCGATTCGCGGGTAGCGCGAGTCTCGACCCAAGTTCTGCAAATCTTGCTGCCTGGTGGCCCGGGCTTTCTCGATCTCGTTCTTGCAGCGATTGTACTCCTCGTCGAGCATCCGCCGTTGAGCGATTTCAACTGGAAGTATTTCATGGCACTTCTCCTGATATCGCAAGTTGAGTGCCGCCAGAGCTTCGTCGCAGACCGAGATCTGATGTTTCAAAACATCTTCTCGGCCGAGTGCGTACTGCCTGACCAGTGTTGATTTTACGTTGGTCAAGGACAGCGACTCGTCCTCCGCTGCTTCTACCGGGGGCTTCCTTGGCTCCTTTTGCGGGATAAAGCTGAGAGCTCCCGGGTGCTTTTTGAAAAAACGACCTAACAAGCCACTCATCTCTAAGTTCCTTCTGTTAAAGACCTCCGGTCGCAAGCAGATACGCCACTTTGGCATATCTAAATTGCTTTTTGACCGTAAGACTGGGTTTAGCCGCAGCTGAGTTAGACGATAGAGTTTGAACCCCTCTTTCAAAGAGCGGGCTGCTGTTTCCGGAGCCGATGCTTCAAGTTTGCCCGGCTTGGGCAATTTTTAGATCTGGCATTTCCGGAAAAGCTTCTTACTCTTTGCTTTCACCCTTGCGGCTGACTCTTTGGGATCGACTTCGTATATGGCTCCATCTTAGGGTCTAGTGGGGGGCGTCATAAACCGGATACTGAGAGAAGGAGTCTCAGGAGCTGGGCGTTTTACCCTTGAAAGGACACAATTTGGACTCTTCCTGCCGCTTGCTCTGCAGCAAGTGAAAATCTACACTGGCTTAATATCTGCCGAAGCCTGCTTGCGGCAGAACTTCGCCGTTATATGTTTTGACAGAATTCTCGGGGTCTTTGTTGGCGCCGCCGGTGAATGAATTCCAGGCATTGCTCAAAGCGCGCAGTGGGTTATTTGTATCGATTTGTTGGGGAGCTTGCATGTTGATGCCCTGAATCTCCAGATCTTGCGGTATAGCCTGCTGAGGAGCGTCTACTTTGTCATATACATCAACTTTTCTAGGCATGCCCCAGGCGCTTTTGCTTGAAACTTTGACATCGTCTACATGCGAGCCGAAGCCCAGAAATCCGCCGTCTTCGTGGATTTCAACTTTGGGTAATAAGCCGTTTTTTTGGCAATCCTGAGCGTTTTTTTCCTGAAAGCGGCGAACTACGGCGTCAAATTCTTCCGGCTTGTTTTGAGCTTCCCAGGCAAGTCTGGCTTGAACACTGGCTGTGTCGCCGTGGCGGATGTCATTTTCAAGAACAGTAGCTTTGCGTTCGACTTCCCGGTTTTCGATGCTCATTTTATTGCCCTCAACTAGCCCCTTGATGCCAATGAGAATAGACTGCGTTTCTGAAAATAAACTGAGAGGATTTGCTGAATTATTAAATTGCTCCTGCCATAATAGCGATTCGGCAATTGCTGCTATTCAGCTCAGGGAGGAGCTTATCGTGAGTGCGGTCAAAGAAGACATGAACAAAACCTTGTTGGAACGCGGTGCTAAGCACGTTTCTGCTACAAATGCACGAGCTTTCGACATTGTCGCAAGTCATGGCAAGGGTTCTTATCTATGGGATGTAAACGGCACTCGCTATCTGGACTTTACTTCCGGCATCGCCGTCAACAATGTCGGGCACTGCCATCCCGATGTGGTCGCCGCAATCAGCGAGCAAGCGAAGAAGCTCATTCACGTAGCTATGGTCGCTTCTAATGAGCCCTTGATTAGGCTGGCTGAAAAACTGGCAGAATTAGCTCCTGGAAATCTGGATACCGTTTTCCTGAACAACAGCGGCGGCGAAGCCATCGATGCGGCTATAAAAATGGCCCGCTTCGTCAGCAAGCGCAGCAACATAATTGCGTTCACGGGAGCGTTTCACGGAAGGACGCTGCTCGGTACTGCTTTGACAGCCGCAAAATCGCACTATCGCGATGGTTTTGAACCTTTGCCGGCCGGAATTCATCATATCTCTTACCCTTATTGCTATCGCTGCCCTGTGGGTCAGAAAGCCGGTTCTTGTAAGCTTGAGTGTTTTGACCTTGTCGAAAAAGCATTCAAGCATTTTGTGAAGCCGGAAAGCGTCGCTGCGATTATTCTGGAGCCGCAAATGGGCGAGGGTGGTTATGTGCCGCTGGCTTCCGGATATTCAGGCAAAGACGGCTATATGCAGCGTTTGCGAGAACTCTGCGACAAGCATGGGATTCTTCTGATTGTCGATGAGGTGCAAACTGGATTTGGTCGAACCGGTGAATGGTTTGCCGTGAATCACTGGAACGTCGTGCCCGATATCATGGTGGTCGCTAAAGGCATTGCATCCGGCATGCCCATGGCCGGGGTCATTTCACGTGCCGAGCTTATGAAAAAATGGTTGCCCGGCAAACATGGTAGTACATACGGTGGCAATCCCGTGGCGTGTTCGGCGGCGCTTGCCAGCATTAATGTCATTGAGAAAGAAAACTTGCTGCAAAATGCACGTACTCTTGGGGCCTATTTGACTGAGAGAGTTAAAAGCATGGCTCAGAAATATAAATTTATTGGTGATGTACGCGGGTTTGGCTTAATGCTTGGTATCGAGTTTGTTGATGCTGCTGGAATGCCTGATGGTGAGCGGCTCTCACGCCTGGTTGATGAATGCGAAAAGCGTCGCTTGCTGTTATTAGATTGTGGTCCGTCAGATCACGTCGTGCGTTTCTTGCCGCCTCTAAACGTAAGTAAGGAAGAGCTTGACGAGGGATTGAGCATATTTGAGGAAGCCCTCTCGGTGCTCTAGAGTTTTGCCTGTCTCGATTGTGAAAATTTTGCGCGCCATTGCTGGTGGTGTCATTATCGCTCCGGGGCGTCTTGCTTTCGGAGCCGGACTTTGTCACGCTCTTACTGCTATTTGACACCGGTTTTTCCCACTGATATCGAGCGAGCCGATTCGCGATACTTATCGCAAGCTCTTAAGTAACCGAGCATCAGGCGGACCGGTCGGGCGGCGTTCGGTGCTCGGGGCAGGGGGGGAGAAGCTATCGCAGTGGGGCTCGCGGGGCTTGCCGCTGCGCGCTATATATTAGTATCTAAATAATTCCCTTAGATTTTATATATTCGGCTCGGGAGCACCGAGTGGCGTAGGCTGAACTTATCTCAGCCCCATATCGATTTTCAGGAACAGTTTTAGCGAAAGAATAGTTCCGCATTCATTCAACAAACCCAGCTTCAAGGCTTTTGTTTCCGCGAGGAGACAGGCAAGTGGAGCACGATTCTCAATCTGCCCGAATCAAACCTCTTTCCGAAAGGGAACAGCCATGACTTTTGCACAGCCACTCTGGTTGCTGCTGGGACTCGTTGTCCCGCTGCTCTGGATTTTGCCGCGACGGCTTACTTATCTCGTACACTCCGGTGTCGGGATGGAACGCAAGCGTGCCGCGAGCTCACACTGCATTCTGCGCCTGCCCATGACTCTCTCGAGCCTGGCGCTCATCTGCTTCACCGTGGCGCTTGCCGGACCTCGAGTCTTCAAAGCCGACAGCGACAAGCAGATTCTGGCGCGCGATATCATGATCGCCGAAGACTTCTCCGGCTCCATGGGGGCGCCTCTGCCCGGCTACACTTCACCGCTGGCTCGCAACGGCAATCGCCAGGCCCGTCGCATCGACGCGGCTCAGGATGCAATCTTGAGCTTTGCCAAAAATCGTTTTGAACTGAAAACCGGCGACCGCGTCGGCATGATTCTGTTCGACGATTCACCGCGCGTTGCCTGGCCGCTTACCGACGACCTAAAGCAAATCTTCCGCCGCACCGATTTCCTGCCCAGCAATCTCTTCGGCGAGAAAGTTCTGGGAAGTGGTACCAATTTCGGTGCCAAGGGTCCCGGTCCGATCGATGAAGCTTGCTCGCACTTCCGGGACTACGGCGAGTCTCCGGCGCGGGTGCTGATTATGGTGACGGACGGCGAGGATGAGATCTCGGATGAGCATCTCAAACGCCTTTCGGCGCTCATGAAAAAGCACAATGTCAAACTCTATGTTGTCGGCGTCGGACAAACGCTGGCGACTCGAGAGGTTGACATCAAGCGACTGGCGCGCGACTACATGGACGGCGGTGAAAACTCCGTTTTTCTGGTCGAAAAGGCCGACGACATGCAGAAGTGCTTCAACACTATCGACCAGCTCGAACGCGGCCCGGTGACCGTGACTTCTTTCAACAACTTCCAGGAACTGTACCAGTACCCGCTTGTTGCGGGTTTCCTGCTGATTTTCCTCTGGACCATTTCGCTGCTGGCTCTGCTTGGAGTCTAGTAGCTCAACAAGGAGCATTCTCATGAAATCCTTCAAGCGCTGGTCGCCCGTGCTTCTCGTGCCGGGCTGCTGGATCACTCTCATCCTCTCGCTGGGCGTGCTTGCTTACAGCGGCTTTCGCTTCTTGCAGTTCGACCTGCCGATGCTGCAGAACCGTTACAGCGACGCGATGAACAACGAGGTCTGGATCAACAGCCCCGAAGCAATCTACAACCAGGGGCTCAGTGAATACGAGCAACACGATTACGACACGAGCGCCAAGCTCATGCTCAAAGTCTACGCAGCTTGCTGCGATGCCAACGGACAGGTGTTAGAGTCGAAGCGCAAACTTGCGGCTCTGGCTCAATCCTACATCGGCAACAGTTATTTCAACCTGGGCAAGAACGACGACGCGATTGCGGCTTACGAAGAGTCGTTGCGGCTGGTGCAGGGCGACCTGATCACCATCTACAACCTCGAGAAGCTGCAAGACGCGAAAAAGTCTTCCGGTGAATCAGGCGGCAACAAGGGCGAAAAGCCCGGTCAGGGCAAGAAGAAAATCTAGCCTGGACAAGAAAGGAGAAAAACATGATCACCTTCGTCAGTTTGTGGTCAATGATTCTGACTGTCCCGGCCGTGATTCTGGCGGGACTTCTGCTACTTCAAGCCTGGCGCAACTACCGGGCTTCCAACCAACTTTACGGTGAGTCCAATCTCATCGAAGCCGGCTCATCGCTTTTGAGCCGCCGCATTTACAGTGCGGTTTGTCTTGCTGTTTGCTTGGGTCTGCTCGGCGCTTGCGTCGGCATCGCACGCCCTCAGCGGCAGTCGGACACGGCTGAGTTCCCGCAGGGGACCATGGACGTGATTTGCATCACCGACGTCAGTCGCAGCATGGCTGCACAGGACTACGCGGGGCTGACCAGCGGAGAGGCTTTCGCGGGCGGGACGCGTCTGGATATGGCGCGGCAGATCATGCGCGATCGCTTGATTCCGGCGCTGGCCAGCAATCGCCTCGGCATTGTTTCTTTCGCCGGAAACGCTTTCGACCAGGCTTACCTGGGCGACGACTACAAGGCGCTTACCTGGGTGATTGAGAACTCACTCAAGATTGGCTCGGCCAGCGGAGAGGGTGCCAACATCGAGGCGGCGCTCTTGATGGCGTTGTATTACATGGACGTGGACGGCATGCCCAACCGGCATCGACTGCTGATCATCTTCTCGGACGGCGGCTTTGATGAGGAAAGCGAGAAATTCGCTCAAATCGTCACTGAGCTTGCCAAACGCAAGGTGAAGGTCATGCTGGTCGGTCTGGGCGGGCGCACGCCGCTGGCGATTTCAGTGAAGCAACTTGGTGCTCGCGACCAGTACTTCATGAGCGGCAAAACCGTGCTGCAGCTCGACGGTCAGACGCAGCTCACTGCGCGGGACGATGAGGCTCTGGTCAAGATGGCCGGCAAGCTCAATGCCAGCTACATGCGTGTCAACCAGCTCAGCGACTTCCAGCTCGATGCCGATGAATTCGAGCTTGAGACTCAAACCAGACGCAGTCAGGAGGATCTTTATCGCCTGCCTGTGCTCTTCGCTTTCGCGGCGATTTTTGCTGGGCAGCTCTGCCTGCTTGGCCCAGCGATTCTTTTCCGGTTCAAGAATGAGGAGAAACAGTCATGAAGATGAAACGCATCTTCTACCTGGGGCTTGCCGTGCTGCTCGTGGCGGCCGCTAGCTTCAGCGCCTGGCGCTATTTCGTCCGTCCCATGCAAGTGCCCGAATTCCCGACTGTCGCTGCCGGCTTGCCGGCGGCGGTGGTGCAGATGGAACCGGACATCGGCTGGCGCACGGGTGACATCCTGCCCGTGCGGATTTACATCCACGAGCCAAGCGGAATCGTCGTTGACACAAGGAGCCTGATGGTCAACGGCGATACGCGCCTGCGCGATTCGAAAGTCCGAATTCAGGCTATGCCGGACGGGTCGCGTGTACTGCAGCTGGACGTCGAGCTGCAGAGCTTCGTTTTTGAAGAACGACACAAAGCTGAGCTGCGTGTCGATTACCGCGTTCTGGCTACGAAAGAACGCAAGGTCGCAATCCTGCCTGCTCTCGAGTTCTCGAGCAGCCGGACTTACGATGGCGACAAAACAACGAAGCACCCGAAAGACCGCCCCGCTGTATATGCCGAGAGCCAGGGCTATATCCTGACGGTGGGGCTGGCGGCGCTTGGACTCTTCGGGCTCCTGAGTTCCTTCTGGTATCTGCTCATGCGCCCGGTTTACCGCCGAGAAAAGGCGCCTCTGATGCCGGACACGGACGAATGGCGTGAGGCGGTTCGACAGGTGCATGCGATTCTTGCTCGCCTGAAAAAGGGTGAGGCGCAGGTGCCTTTGCTGACCGGGCTCGAAGGACTGCTTCGGCGGCTATACAATCTGGATGCCGTCACGGTCACGGAACTGCAAGTTCTGAGTGACGGCGCTCATCCGGCATTGCAGCCGCTGACGCTGGTCTGTGCTGATTGCCAGAGGTCGATTTACGCTAACCTGCCGCTCAGTCAAAAGGAACTGAGTAATCTCGGAGAACTGGTGCTCGAGGCTCTTGCAGCCCTGCCGCGCTTCAATCCGAGTACCCTGGGTAAACTGGCAGCCCGGGCTTAAGTCAACTGCGCCTGCGATAAGCGGGCGCTTTGCCGAGAAAAACGACCGGCCTTAAGAAGCCGGTCGCTTTTCTCACATTTTCATCCATAGACTTTCCCTGTCAGTGAGGGCTATCATGCCTGAATTTTTGGATAACTTGATGATTGCCGGGGCCCTGGGAGCCTTTCTCGGCATCGTCTACGGTCGGGGTGCTTGTTTGACCCTTGATCTTGATAAATTCAGCAAGTGGCTGGGTTTGAGCTTCGCTCTGGCTTCCCTGCTCATGGCTTACCTGAGCTGGACGCAGTTCAGCATGTCGTCGGCTACCGGTGCCGGTATCTGTTTGGTTTTCTACTTGCGAGTCAAGTGCTTGCGCTACTGCTTGCCCTACCAGTTGAAGAAAGCTTCTCTGGCTGCCCGTCCCGGCGAAGAAGAGCCCGGCGTGGGTTTCATCGATGGCTACTGGACTTTGTGCTATCGCAACGGCATGGCGCTTTCCTACGACTACCGCGGCAGGCTTCGCCGGGTTCTTTTCCCCGATGCTTCCATCTGGGAACTGCTTGATGAGCCGAAAGCCACAATCGGAACAGACGAATCCTGGCGCTGGATGTAGGATTGGATAGTGACTGCCGCCGAAGCAGTGCTCTGTCCGGACGAAAACGTTGAAAAACAACGTGGCTGCTTCGGCAGCCTTCGTCTTTGCACCCGCGTTACTATAAGATGTCAGAGACTCCGGGTGCTTTGTTTTAGTATGCCGACCGACTTTGCTTTTGCTTGAAGTCGGCAATTTTGCTGCAAGTCAATTTCAACTTATGGTATAGAAGATGAGTTTTCAGCGCGTGCCAGCCAGGCGGTAACTTGATGAATTTGACCGGTGTTGTATTAGACGACACATACGAGATTGAATCGATCATTGGTCGGGGCGGCTTTGCTATGGTTTATCTGGCCAGGCAGCTTGGACTCGAACGCAAAGTCGCAGTCAAAGTTCTGCACTCACAACATTTGGCTGATGAAAATGCGCAATTGCGCTTCAGGCGAGAAGCAAAAATTCTGGCTTCCCTGACTCACCCAAACATAGTCAAATGCTTCAGTTTTGGAATCTGGCAGGGGCAGCTGCCTTATATCGTTTTTGAGTATCTTGAAGGCGAGAGTTTGCGAGAGCTCTTAAAACGGGAAGCTCGCCTGAGCCTGTCTGAGGTTCTTTCAATCGCTGAAAAAGTTTCGGCTGCTCTTGCGCATGCTCATGCTAGAGGTGTTGTTCATAGAGACCTGAAGCCGGAAAATATTTTTCTATTGAAAAATGGCGAATTGCGGGTTCTGGATTTCGGACTGGCAAAGTTTTTCGAGCCCGCAGCTGATGAGAAAACCTTGACCGAATCCGGTTTCTTACTGGGTACGGCTCATTATATGAGCCCTGAGCAGTGTCGCGGCAAAGACCCTGATGCAAGTTCCGATCTTTATTCGCTTGCTTGCATCATTTATGAGCTTTTAAGCGGCAAAGTTCCTTTTGAGGCTGATACCGCAATTGGTGTTATATACAAGCACCTCAATGAGACTCCTGAACGCCTCTCCAAAAATCTGTCGGAAATTCCCGAGACTGTTGATTTGATTTTGTTCAAAGCTCTTCAAAAATCGCAAAAGGAAAGATATGCAAGTGCCGAAGAAATGTCGAGAGATTTTAAACTTATTCAATCCGGCAAGACCAGTTTAGGTTTAGCTATACCCGGTCTTTCCGTATCCGATGCTATCAAAGCGGAATTCAAGAAAGAAGATAAGAGACCTGCGCCTCATTTTTTGTCCTTGCTTTTGCTTCTTGCTTTTTTGCTTTCCCTGATTTTCGTGTTTTCAGATCCTGGTCCGGTCGGACTTCTGGAAGCCTATTCCTCTTTTTTGCCTGAGGAGAATAGGTATCTGTTTCTGAAAGACTGCGGAGAAAAATTTTTGGCAGGCTCCCGAAATCAGGCTGCCCTGCTCTTGTTTGAGGATGCCTTAAAAATCAGGAAGAGCAAACCGGAGCAAAAAATTCGAATTTTGAATGATCTGGCAATTTGCAATTTGCATATCGGCCGGAATTTGACAGCGCGCGATTATTCGGAAAAAGCTCTGGAGCTCGTATCCAGGGATGAATTCTTGCAGGGCTGCCGGGATCCGCAAATCATAATCGAAACGCTGAAAACGGCGCAGAAGATGAATTTCCTCTGGCGAGAAGAGCTCTATGATGCGCTTCGACACATAGCGGACAGCAAAATAGCAGCCGGCAATTCGGAGCTGCATGCCAATGTACTTGCTGCTATTTTTTCCGTATGTCCCGGCGATAATGTTGTAGCAGACGAATATGTTATTCATCTTTTGAAATTTCTGGAGCTTTCGGAACTGCGGCATGAAAGTCGCTTTCTGCCGCCGTTGCTTGATAGTTGGGCGGCGCACCCCAGCGATTATCTGAGTTGTAGGTTGCCTCTTGGAAGAATATTTGCCGAGCTTAAGAAAAGAATAGTGTCGCGTGGCAAGGATAGTTCAATAAAAGATTTAGTTGAGCTTGTGCTGAACGGCATCTATAGTTCTAATGATTCGGACGCTGCAGATCTTTCCTGCATTTTTGCAATTTCATTGCAATCTTTACTGGAATCTATTCCGGATAGCGAAATTAATACGCAAGAACTTCAATTCTCACCGGAGATACTCGAAAAGCGCATTTATACAGCAAAAACGGCTGTAAGCAGGTGCTTCTTGCTGATACTTGCGGCTCAGCTTTACGAGATCAAAAGGCAATACGAGCGGATGCCGTCTTTAGTGCGGCGCTCTCTTCTTCAAGCCGGAAAAATTGAAGGAGGGGAAATTCAATCCTGGAGAAAGAGACAAGCTTATGAGTCCTTATGCCGGATACTTGAGCAATTGCCGGATAGTTTTCCTGAAAAAGCAAAACTTGCAATTGAATTATATGACGAGTTGAAAGCAAGCTATTTGTATCGGATTGGCGAGTATCATCTGGCTTGTTTGTTAAAAGCACTTTCTGCTGCAAATGATATTCAGCCATACAAGCAAGCTTTAACTGAAGTGATCGAAGCAGCTAAGGAGCGCAGTGCGGTCTCAAATGCGCTCAATGGCGCGCTAATTGAAGCGGCAGATTTGCGACTGGAAAGAAAGGACTATGAGGGAGTCAAATTCTTTGTTGCCGAGCTGAAAAAAGTGGAGAATGTTCTGGATTCGAATTGCAAGCTTAACTATTCGAAGTTCCTCAAAAATTATCAAAATCTGTCCGTCTTAAAATTGCAAGGTTCTTAGTGGAGCAGCCGCTTTTCCGGGATGCTGAGCGCTGAATGAGTGAGATGCGGATTTCACGCTAGTGGGTAAACTCGCCTTCAGCGTATTTGCCGCAGTTAACTGCTTTGCTCTTGCTTTCGGCTTCTTCTTTTGGGCCGGCAGTTTCAACTAATCTCCTTCTGTGTATTGCTCTATCTTTCAATTGAAGGAACTGTTCGCCTAAAGCCAAAGTACATGGTCAAACTAGTTCTGCAAGTTCTTGAATGCGATCCTAATTGCTAGTTGAGCAGCGTTCTGGCTAGTGCCATTAGTCTGCAGAGAACGGTTCTTCTGTTCAATTGGGGATGGGAGAGATTGACACAGTCTAATTATTTAATTCAAAAAGGAAATGCGCGTGGCATTTCCAAACCGGTCTGGCTCAATCTGTGAGAGCCCAGCCGTTATGTTCCTTTTCCTTAACAAGGAGTTTTATGGGTGCTGATAACACAATGATCATTTTGAAAAACAGAAACACGCGCGGCGAGCTCGAGTTTCGTGTTGCGCTGGTGGCAGGGGCGGAAAATCTTGTCCCTCTTGAGAACGAGTCGACTGCACAGCTTATGGCTCGAAGGTGGTTTATTCTGACATGGTTTCGCACAGCCGCGGTATATGGCAATTCCAGGAAGGCGCGGAATCTTGCCCGCAGACGGCTGTCGCGTCTGCGAATGCGTCGTCGAATTGTAGAGTATGGTGTCAGAACTCTGAACCTTTCGTTCGAGCCGTTTCCAGAAGAGTCATTGCAAGCCGTGGAAGACTGGTTAAGGCAGCGCAAAGTCTTTCCATTCCAGACGACCGGGTTCTTGCCGGGAAGAAGGGCTCCGCGAGCGGCTGTTTAGTTAGACTGCAATTACTCCTGACCGATAGCCTTTAGTTGTTGAATCCGCAGACCTTTCCTTTACAGTGAGCGAACCTGGAAAAAGCACCGGGTTGCGCTTTCTTGTGGAGTTTTCTGCAAATGCTGTTTGCTTTCGCCGAGGACCTTTCTTTCCGTTTTTGTTTTCTTTCTTGTCAAACTAGTCATAAATATAGTAGAGACTAGAGCAATGAATTTTCTTTGGCGAGAGGACCTGCACAGTCAGATCCTGCATATCGCGGATAGCAAAGTCGCTGTCGGAAACTTCGAGTTAGAAGCCAATGCACTTGCTGCGCTTTTTGCCATAAGTCCAGAAAATGGAATTGTGGCCGACAAATTCGCTATGCAAGTTCTCGGAATTCTAAGTCTTTTGGAACTGAAGCACGACAGTCAGTATTTGCCGCCTTTGATTGATAGCTGGATTGCGCACCCGAGCGACTATCTGAACTATCGCGAATCTCTTGCTGCAGTATTAGCTGAGCTCAAGAAAAGATCCTTGTCGCGGGGAAAAGGTTCATCATTTGACGATTTAGTGGAGATCATGCTGCAATTTATAGACAATTCTGATGATTCGATTGCGGCAGATCTTTCCTGTGTTTTTACACGTTCTCTGCAAAATTTGCCTTACCAGGCTCCGGAGAGCAAAGACCGCGCACAAGAATGTCATTTTTCACAAGAGATACTCGAGAATCGAATTGCTAGGGCGAGTGCTCCTGTGAGCAAATGTTTAATGCTCATTCTTATGGCTCAGCTTTATGAAATGAAGAGGCAGTATGAGATGATTCCGCCCCTAGTGCGGCAATCCCTGCTGGCAGCTCGAAAAATTGAATCTGGGGAAGTTCAACGCTGGAGAAAGACGAAAGCTTATGGTTCCATATGCAAAATAGTTGAGCTATTGCCTGATAGCAATCCTGAGAAAGTGAAGCTTGGAATTGAAATTTATGATGATTTGAAACCGGTTAATCTGTACCGGATTGGCGAATATGATTTGGCTTGTTTGCTAAAGGCTTTTTCTGGAGCTAAAAAAATTGAGCCCTATATGGGTACTCTTGATTCGCTGATCGAAGTCGCTAAGCATCGTAGCGTGGTTCCGAAATTGCTTAGTGACGCGCTAATTTGTGCGGCGGAAACACGATTGGAAAGAAAGGACTATGAGTGCGTCAAATACTTTCTAGTTAAGCTGAAAGAATGCGAGGAATATCTGGATTTGGACGGCAAGCGCAAGTATGCGCAGCTCCTGAAGAATTGTCAGAGCTTAGTACGAATCGAATGAGTTGAAAACTGAAAGAAACTATCGCCTTATGCCTGACGCTGAAAGAAAATATGAAAATTTGACTGCTTGTTTTGTGGCACTTATTTGTGTTCTATCTACGGCGCAAGAAGCTGATTCTTTTGACTTAGGCGACGACGCTCGTGCGAGTTTCGCTTCAAAGAAATATCCGGCCGATTTACCGAGTCGTGCTATTGGAACTGCTACTTGCGGGTGTTTAGCAGGAGGAAAGGAACTCAGGTCCGATAGCCCTTACTGGCAAATTATGCGTCCTTCCAGAAATCGCATCTGGGCTCATCCGAGTTTAATTGGTTATATTGAGAGATTGGGACCGCGGGCTGCAAAAGTCGGCTGGCCGGGTTTACTTATCGGTGATTTGAGTATGGCGCGCGGTGGTCCAATGCCAAGCGGTCATGCCAGTCATCAGCGCGGCACAGACGTGGATATCTGGCTCACACCGGCTCCAAGGCACAGTCTTTCCGAAAAAGCGCGCGAGACTTTAAATGCTGCTTCAGTGCTCAAAATTGATACGGCTGAGCTTGATCTTTCAATCTGGACTCCTGCACATGCCGATTTCGTGCGGGCGGCTGCTCAGGATGAAAACGTAGCGCGAGTTTTTGTCACTCCGGCAATTAAAAAATACCTTTGTGCCTGCAAGGACAAGAATGCTGCGGATACGAACTGGCTCAGACGTATACGCCCATGGGAAGGACATGATGATCATATTCATGTGAGATTGAAATGCCCAGAGAAAGACCCTTGTGTGGAGCAGGAGGCACCGCCTGAGGGAGATGGCTGCGGCGAAGAATTGAGGCAGTGGCTGGCTAAAACTGCCGCAGACCCACCTTATAAATCGAAAGCAGTCGAAGAGAATCCGCTGAAAGAGCCCTTCGCGCTCAATAAAATGCCGGCCGAATGTATTGATGTATTGAACGCATACCCGTGAGTAGACAGCTGTCTCTCTGACTCATAGTTAGTCTTCAGTCTGCGATTTTGTAAATACCACTGGGCTTGAGATTCACACTTTCAAGCTTTTCCAGGGCAGCGGCTTCCTGGCTTAAATCCAGCAATTCAACCGAAATGCCGCATATTGAACTTGAAAGCCCGGAAGGGGTTGGTACACTCCTGCAGCTCAGTCCGGAACGCAGCGACTTCTCGGCTGCCAAGACCTGAAACACTGTATCGAAAGTAAGAATCAACCTTGTCATGATTTGCTCTGAACTTAACATGAGGCTAACATTAATATGGCAGAATTGGGAATGGTTCTACTAGCGACCGATTGAGCTTTACAACATACCAGCAGGGATTCGAAGGGCTATGCAACAACAAATATGTCCACGCTGCAAATTTCGTCTTACAACAGCCAAAGCCATTTGTAATACATGCGGTTTTTCCTTGCATAACACCCGTAAACCCTCAGATTTGCCTCCGGTGACGGCTCCCAAGCCTGTGCATCAAAGTCCCAAGCAAGTAAGCAATCTCAGCAGCAGCGGTTCTGCGGCAGCAAATGTTCGCAAAGTTCAATCAAATGCTCAGTCTGGAGGTGGTGGCAGCTTCTGGCGCACTTTCTTCGGCTTAGATCCGCTGCCTTCGGACAAAGGTGAGCGTGAAGAGCGCGCCCTGGGCGAAACATAGAAAGCTGCCTGTACTTCCGGTGGCGAAAATCTACTGAACTCTGCCGGCCCTCTGGTCGGCATTTTTCTTATGGCTGCGAACTCTTATTTGTTCAAGGAAAGCCCGTACTTGTATGGCGTCGGCTTTGCTGAAACGCAGGCTGCCGTCTTTGTTTATAGATTGAAATGTCCAGAACTCATCTTTCGTTTTGCTGATTTTGTATTTTTGACCAAGACGCAGCCCCTGAGCCGGATTCAGTAAAGCTAGTTCCGCCCCGCTGATTGAACGAGTTCCATTTGTTGCCAGCAATAATTCGGAACTTTCACTTTTGAATGCGCGCAGTTTCCAGGCACTTGTGCCGTCGAAATATATTTGCTCTCCCAGAGCCGGAAGGCTTCTGGACGGCTTTTCAGACTCAAGCTCATCTGTTTGGTCCGGAATCCAGAATCTGGCTTGAGCAAGAGCCTCATCTCTGCCGTATACAGGACTTATAAATTGAGCGCGCGGGTCATGAATGACTTGATTGCTTTCAAAGCTAATAAGAGTCCAGCAATGACTGCCGTCCATGCCTCTGATCAGGCTGCAAGGCAGGTCATCAAAAGAATCTGCCAGTACTTTCAAAAGAAGAGCTTGCTGGGTGCTGACTCCTTTGCCTTCTTTTATAAACTGACCGAGTAAAATCCTTTTGCCGGCATGATCCTGACAGAATTGGTCATACCACTGATCGAGCTGTTCTGGACTCAAATCTTTGGGGCTGAAAAGCTCTCTGACATAGTCGTTTAGATAAGCTGCTCTTTGCTCGGGCGGCAGAGAGCCGAAGCGGCGTTGGGCGTCGTTGATTATTGATTTTAAGATCTGGTCCTCTTTTCGATTAATCGTGGTGGCCGCGCGATTGTTTGCGTAGTAAAAGCCGTCCAGCTCAAAATAGCGGCCTTTGCCCGCAATGCTGAAACTGTCGAGTATCCTTCCGGAAACAGGGTGCGAAGCTGCAAATGAATTGCTTTGAATCAGTGCTCCGACGCTGAGTTCTCCCTGGGCAAAGAGCAGACGTTTGCCGCGAAGCGCTTGCTCGACGATTTGTCTGTGCTGTTCTGATAGTTCCGTCTGTGGCTCATTTTGAGATGCCTTTGCTTTGAATACAAGTTCATTCTTCGGGAACGAATTGCGCTCCGGTGTTTTGAAAATGCACTGACGAAGAGCGCTGCTGCTGAATGCGTAAACTCCCTGCATAGCATTCACGTCGGCAAATATTTTGCCCTGGCTTCTGTTTTTTCTAGCCAGTGATTTGACCACTACATCTTCCTTACAGGCAAACAAAAAATTGGCATTGCTTTCTATATAAAGGTGCTTGCCTGGTTCATAACTTATGGGCAGTTCAATTCCTGTTCTTGTGCTGATTCTGGCTCCCGGTCTCAATTCTTTTTCCGTGCCCGGAATCAGCAACTCGCCGTTGTACATGGTGCCGTGTCGAGAAGGACCGTGTTCTCCTCCATCTTTGATAAATGCTTTGCCGTTTTTATCCATGCGCACTGTTGCCTGGATGCGACTGACGGTTGGGTCGGAGACGAAGGCGTCGCAACTGCAGAGCCGACCTATGGTCAGCGCTTTTTGAGGACTTAGAGCCTTGCCGCCGATCAATATCCTGTAATCAGGCATTGATTGATTCTCTCTGGCTTTCATATAGATCTTCAGTTGCGGACCGCCTGGGTCACCTGCATTTACAGTATCGCTGCTGCGCAGTGGAATGCTTTCGTAAGCTTTGACCTTGCGCTGGTTCAGGTAGCTGCCTTCTTTCGAGTTCAGGTCTTGAAGCAAAACTTGCTTTTTGAAAATCAAAAGTTGCAAATGTCTTTTTGAAACGAAACTGATTTCTTCCGATATCTTCAGAAGAGCATCGTCGCTTGTGCCTAGTAATATTTGTTTTTCGTTACTTTGGATTATTTGTGAGTTCAGAGTTATACCGAAATCTCTCGATTCATCGAATAATCTTCTGATTGATTGAAGTAAATCATGGGCTTGCTGCTCTTTGTTTCTCGATTGCCCGTGGAACACTCGTTCTGTGGAAAGCAGCTTCAGGCTGGAATCAGTATGCAATACTTTCATGCCGTTGTCGGCATCGCTGAGCACATAAACGCTGCTGTCGCTGTATTTCTTGCTGCGGTAGAGGATATTGTTTTCGGCAAAAATAGTTTCATAGCCATTCTTCAGTTTGCTTTCGCTGATGTATTTTGCGTCTGCCGGTTTGCTCTCTCTTACCTGCTCAATATAACTCAATAGCAGTCGCCCGATGCTTTCATCGCTGTGCATGACTTTGTATGCTTCGCCGTTGTAAACAACACAGTCACCCTCTTTAAATGAGTTGATATTTGAAGCTGGCTCATCCTCTGTTTCCGTTTCGGCTGTTTCGAGCTTTGGACCTGAGCTGAATTTCTGCAGTCGCCAATTTATTTCTTGTCTATGCAAGTTTTCTGTTAGCCAGAGCTCTGTCGGCGGCTCCAGCCCAATTTCCTGCAATATGTAAAGAAAGTCGCTCGCAGCAAGCAGGTTTTCTTTCTTGCCTTCAATGTCCATGAAAGCTCCGCTTTCGAAGAGTTCAGCAAGTCTTTTACCTGTTTGAGAAAGAGGGCATTTATCATTGAGCCAGAACATCAGTTCAGACCAGAGCTCGGCTCTTGCAAATACTTCAGATTCAGCGTTTACTTCATTCAGCCTTTTAAGTTCAACTTTCAGCTCGACTTTCGGATGCTCGGATTCTCTAATTTTGAATAGACCTCTAAGCGCGGCTGTATTGTCGTTTAGTATGCAGAAGCTGAGAGCGCTTCGTTGGGCTTTGCTTAGAGGTCTCTGGTCTTCCTGATTTATTTCGGCCGGGCGGCGACCGGGTGGTGCCGGGTCGAATTTCGGAGTAATAGCGCTGCCTTTAACGGCTATCAAATCACGATAAATTTGTTTGCCTTGTGGGTGCAATAAAAGCAATTGTCTTAAGCCTTGCTGCAGATTCAAATCCAGTTCGTTGCCCTCCTCGGGGTCTCCCGGAATTCTGTAGCTGGACTCAAGTTCAAGGTCAAAAAATAGTTTCAGCTCGCTTTTCCGGCCATAGCGCAGCTCAATTCCAGCTCTTTTGAAATAGGCTGAAAACTCCAGCTCGAATGATTTTGCCAGTGCTCTCATATTCTCGAGGCGTTTTTCATCTTCAATTTGGAAAGCGGCTTTTAAGTCCGACATGAAACGCAAGTATGCTTGCTTGAGCTGCTCAAAACGGCGGCTATCCATCTCAATGCGTAACTGCATACCGTTGGAAAATTCAAGTTGCGAGTAGCCTGAGGAAATGTTCTTGAAGTTATTTTCTGCTAGTTTTCTGATTTTAAGATCGAGAGTTTCGTCGTCAATTAATTCGGCGCTGCTGTCTTCTTCACTTTCTTCAGAGCAGGGGAATTCATTAAGTTCAATTGCGTTTTGAGATCGGGGCGGATTCGGCGCTTCGCCTGCTTTGCGCAGTTCTTTGAGTAATTGAGCTGTTTGAGAAACTTTGCCTTGCTTCAACAAATCGGCAAACTGTTCCGGTGCCGAGTTCATCAACTCTTCAGCCGCCAGTCTTATTTCCGGGCGCTGTACAAGAACTGTTTTGATTGTGTTGCGATTGAGTATGCCGTTGTTGAAAGCGTTTCGGTATATATTAAGCACTTCGCTTGTCATTCTGCCGGAGCGGAATTGCAAAAGCATGTGTTGAATGCTTTCTGCGTAGATCCGCACTGATACGGCTCTTGCTGCCTGTTCATTGATGAAATCAAGGAAGTCCTGGTCCTGTTTTTGTTGATTTGCGAGCAATCGCAGGCTCGCTTCGCTTATGACGCCCATTTTGCGCATTTGATTTAAGGGCTTCATTCTTTCCAGAAAGGACTGAATGCTGAACTTGCTATTTTTAAGCAAGCGTGTTTCGACAGCCAGGCGGTCGAAAAGAGCATTTCGAAGAGGGGCATCCATGAGAAATATCTCTTCCAGAGTTTCATTTTTTAGCCATCCGGCTTGTCCGGCGATTGCCAGGTCTCTGACTTGTGTGCTTTTCCATTCATTAGTCTTTAGTTTTTCAAATAAGCTTGCGGCTGTTTCTTGCTTCAAAGCGCCGCTTTCAAGCAGTATGGCTAGTCCGCTGCGCGCAAGCTCATCGAGCTTGCTAAACTGCTCAAGCTCGTCCATTGAAATGATTTCGTCTCTTAAAGCCGCTGCAAGCGTCGCTGCGTCGCTATGCTCAAGACCAAGATGCGCGCGGGTTGGTGCTGAAAGTGCCATGGACAGAGCTTTGGCACTCAGTCCTTTTGAGCCTGCTTCTTCCCGTAGAGCCGATTCAAAACGAAGAATATCTGGCTCGGGTAGCTCGACGAATCTAGTGAAAGCTTCTACGGATAGAGCACCGCTGGAATCATTCATGGTCTTTTTTAGAAAAGAAAGAACCAGTTCTTTGGCTGCATCGCTAAGCACCATGACTTTATTCAGCTCCAGGGCTCCCAGCAGTCCCTGGCTCAGCGCCGGAGCAATGCATTCCGTGAACACATAGGGGGGGAGACTGAGCAACTCGCTAATTTTTTTAGGTTCAAGCTTCAAGAGTGCGCTCAAAGCAGAGCTTGAAATATCGTCGCTAAAAAGCAGTGATTCTATTTGCAGGCGGACCTTGCCTGGTAAAGCCAGTACTTTGCGTGTTTCCATTGGGCTCATGAAAGCGCATTGCAGTTTATGCTCATACATTTTGCGAATGAGCTGAAAGCCGGGACTATTTGCATGCAATGAGTCTCCTTCTTTCAATGCGCTGGCATCGAGCGCCCGTGCTGCTTCAGATGGAATCAGGCTCTCAGTTAAATCTGGATTCTCTAGGCTTTCAATTTCTTTGAAATAACTTGCGTAGACCTCGCCTAGATGATCTTCGTAGATTTCTTTGATTTCAATGTATTCAGCTCTGGCTTGCTCAAGCTCGAAGTCGATGGCGGCCATAACCTTGCCTTCGATACGCTTTCGTTCTGTTTGGCTTGCGTTATAAGAATCGACTTGCCAGTGCTCGAGCGATTCCAGTATTTGTTTTGGAACCCTGCCTGCAAAGAGAGCCTCCTCAAATTCAGGATTGGGGTCATCCGGGTTGAGGAAGCTGAAAAAAACTTCTAGAGCTTTGGAGCTATCTTGTCGTTGAAAGCGGCGTTTGCGATTTTCAATGAAAATGATTTGCTGGTAGAGTTTTTCGGATTGATAAAGGCTTCCCGGACTTATGTTCTTAAGGGACTGCGCCAGGTCTTTTAGTCGCTGAGTGCTCTTGCTTGAAAAATTTTGCGCCTTTGTATTTTGTTTTATTGATTCCAGAAATTGTGGGTCTGGTCTTCTGCCTGTTGATTCTTCATAAAGATCTGCTGCTTTGATTTTGTTGCCGAGTTGCTTTTGCAAGCAGAGCCCTAAGAGGGCTGCATCGTCAAGCGCTGCCGGCATCTGGCGCAACAAGATTGCAGAAAGTCCATCTCCTTTTTCTTTGAGAATGCGGATAGCCGGAATTTGAATTAAACCCTTTGCGAATTCATAGATAGCTCCAGAATGTTCGTCGCTTTCTCTAAGTCTGACTCTAAATGCCGGCCATTTGTGCTTTTCGATGATTTGCAGAAGTTCTTTTTGCAAATCGTTCAATCGCGATTGGCAATGTGATTCAATTTTTGTTCTGAGCATCGATGATTCGAGCTTCAGTCTTTCCAGCCTTGCTTTGGCTCTTCCCTGCGGATGCTCCCGATTTTTCTCGCGCGCCTCAAAGCGCTCGCTCAGGGCTTTTTCGATTGACTCCAATTGTACTTCTACAGATTTTCGCCACCAGCCTTTTTGCCGTGAAAGATCTTGCTGCGCTAATATTTGTGCCTCAAGCCCATAGTGCAGGCGTAAGCCTGAAAGTTCACTTTCAGCATCGAGAATTTCTGCTTTTACTTGCTCAAGTCTTTCTTTCTCTAATGCGAAGTCCTGAATCCAGCTTCTTTCTAGTCTTTGCAGTCGCCGTTCTAATTCAAGTATTGCTTCCTTTTTAGTTTCGCCATGGAGCTCTAGTAGAAGAATTCTGATTCTTCCCTCGACTTTCTGGTGCTTTTGCTTTTTGACTTGAAGCTTTGGCTTTTCCGTGTCGTTCTCGATTTTGAAAGCATTGCTTATCGATGCTCCCGGTATAAGGCGCAAGCAGTCAACGGCTGTGTTTTGTAAGATTTGAATCGGAGAGCTGAGCATGAAGCGAAGAAACTGTAGGCAGTGTTCTATCAGGATTCTCTCGGGACTTATTTCTTGCTCTTGCTTGGTA
>JAIEPM010000038.1 GCA_019748395.1 Candidatus Obscuribacterales bacterium | reverse complement strand
ATGATCGCAAACGTTTCATTGCAAGCAATGGAACGTGAAGAAAGCTCCGGGGCGATGGCGAGCCCCAGACTGAAATTCATGCACAAAGCGCAAGCAGCCCAGGCGCCTGCAGTCGGCGGCTCTTTTTCAGCTGAGCAGGTCAGCAGCGAAATGAGCAACGCTTTGATGCAAGCGACAGGATCCGTACTTGGCGAAGGATCAGATCTGCGTGAAAGAGCTGACCTTGCTCCCTTGCCTGTATTGAAAGGCACTGAGCCCGAAGTACTCTATGCCGATTTTGTGAAGTTCAAAGCAGGAGAAGCAACGCTCATCCTTGAACTGCCTCTGCAAGAAACTGAGTATCTGGTCGAATGCTTCTGCATTTCAGGAATGGATTGGTGTTCGGTCGAAGCCAAATTCAGAGCGATAAGCGACCCACTGCTTGAATTTAATCTGCCTCGCTTCATTAACGATGGTGAATCGGCTTCGGCGTCGCTATATCTTGGAAGTCGAAGCACAAGTTTTCACTGCAGTCTTTTTCACAATAACGCTCCCGTAGATCTGAGCTTAAATGGGGAAGTCATTGACAGCAAAGAATCACTTAGCGGAAATTTGCTCGAACTAAAATTCACGGCGAAAGCAGGACACTATCGTGCGATTGTCAAAAACAGTGACGGCAAAACTTTAGCTCAAATCGAGCAGTTTGTCGACGAGCCGGGCAAATTGAAAAGACGAGTACGCAGCTTGCGTATTTTGCAAAAAGACGAGAAATTTGAACTGAGCTCGGATCTCTCTGCCACAGCAATTCGTTTGCAACAGGGTCTTTCAGAGTCCTTCAATTTCCTGGTCGAAGCAACCGCCAATTATGGTCATTCTTGCTGCGAACAAACTGCAGCTAAGATTATGGCAGCAAGCGCCATGTACATTTTTGCAGGAGATGATCAGGATCGGCGCCAATATGCAGAGTCAGCGCTAATTATCGGCATAAAGCGCGAAGCAAGCATGTGGCTGCGAAATCGCGGATTCAAGGCATACCCGGAGAATGCCGATCACCCTGATCAACACTACGGTCCTCAGGCAGCCAGACATCTTGCTTACTTGAATCTTCTGGAAAAGCAAGAATCTCTGAGTAAAGATCTCCGCGATTCAGTCGGTCTCGGTATCCAGATGTCTCTGGATGCAATGAGAGCTTACAAAATCGAATGGCCGCCCAGGCAGACTAATTCCATGCAAGATGCTTATCAGGCAATTCGTTTTTCTGAAAACGGCGAGGTCCCAAATGCGCTGCAATACATCCGCAGCCAGCTTAGCGATATAGACGCATATATTGAAAGTTTTTCAAAGAAACCAAATCTATACTGGGGAACACAGGTCTATGCCAGAGTTGAAGCCGCATTTGCAGCAGCCGCTCTCATTCGCCAGAAGAATTCGGCAGATCTCAATATGGCATTGCAACTGGCCAACCACGCAGTTAAAGCTTTAAACGACCAGGGACGACTCTACTCGACTACAGACTCGGCCGCCGCGATTTCTCTATTTAGCGAGCTTCTGCAGGCGAAACTACTCTCCGGTTCTTCTTCTCAGAAGGCTAAAATAAATGGTGTCCTTGAGGATCTGACAACTGTTATAAATGATTGCCGAGAAATCGAAAGCGTTGAATGTACAGACGGCGCTCTGGCAATCGAAATCGAGCGTATTGTTGAGGAAAACTGGAGCGACTTCAATGGCGGTGTAGCTCTCAGGGTGGCGCTGGAATCTAAGGGTCAAGCCAAGCGAAGTTTCAGACCAGGCGAGCAAGTGAATCTCAAGGTCAAACTTGAACAGGGTTACAAAGACGGCGATCTGCTCTGGGTTTGCTTGCCTGACTGCCTTTCCAGATTGAGCGGCGGAGGACAGCTCAAACTATTTTCGATAGACTTTGCCGCCAAGAATGAAATTGAAATTCCTCTGGCTGTAACAGGAATAAGTCAGGACGCCGACGGCAAGAAAGCTAATCAAAGTCTTGCTCTTTGCGTTCGTAATATGTTCGAAGAAGAACGCGGTGGAAACCCGGGCTTAATTCCAATATCAAGCAGCAAGTAATCTGTGCAGACAACGGGCTATGCCATGCATAGCCCTTGCATTTTTCAGCGGGCTAATAATTGATCTGGCAATCAGGCAGTTCTGCTTGAATTAGTTCAAGTCCGGCTTCGGAAACGGCGGTTTCGGAAAGATCAAGATAACTCAGCCTGCTCAGCGCCAGTAAGGGGGCGATTCCCTCGTCACTGATAGCGGTGGCATTCAAGCGCAATTCTTCAAGAGTCTTCAGTTCGGCAATTTTTTCCAGCCCTTGATCCGTAATCATGGTTAAAGACAAATCCAGTTCTCTTAAATCAATGAGCTGGCTCAAGCGCTGCAGACCAAGATCACTAATGCTCGTATATGCAAGCACAAGAGACTCGAGCGATTGCAATTCGCAAATAGTGTGTAAGCCCTGATCACTGATGTTCGACTCGGTCAGGTTTATAGCTCGCAGCCCATGCAAAGCTGCAAGCAGCTCGCAATCAGTATCATCGGGAGCTGTATTCAGAACGGCTTTTTCCAGGCTTCCAAGTTCTTCAATTAATTCATCAAAAAGCAATTCAAAAGGATTATGAAAATAAAGCATCTGTATGCAGTTTAAATCAAGGTCTTTGAGAAATCGGCGGCGCAAAGAAACATTGTTGTTAAACACAAGCCCGATATATTCGGCTTCAGGCAAAGTCCAGACTCCGCTTGCCTCCCCTAACCACTCAATCGAACTGTCTACAAGACAATAAGAGCGATCTGCTGCAAAGAGCAAACCAACGGGATCATCATCCGGAAACACGATTTCTCTGGGCATCAGATAAAGCGATTTTTCTTGAGCTCTTGATCGTGAGCAGTAGCGGCTTCAATAGTCGCGAAATTAGGCAGTTTTCCTAGCGCCACCTGACAGTATGCTTCGTACATTTGGAAAGCAGCAGTAGCAGGGGCGCTGCGACCACCTCCAGTGGCAAGCCCGGCCATCGAGCAGGAGAGAATCTTGCCTTGCTCTGCTCTGGGCAAGCGGGCAAGATAGTTTGCCAGACAGAGCAAGGCCGCACGAGTCGCCAAATAAGAATTGACGTTGACCGCCATTATATTGGAAGGCACTCGCACAGTGGGAGCTATAACCACAAGAGGATGAGCTGAATTTTCAGTTTCGATCATTTCGGCAGAACCAATCGGCAACTCTCCCGCATACTTATCCAAAATAAGCTGCCGTACTTTTGATTCCAGTTCGCCGTCCAGCTTTTTGTTAAGAGCCAGAGCGAGTCCGCTATCCATGATACCGAAACTGTTAATCGGAACAATCAAAACCGCCCCGGTCTGCTCCAGCACGTCTCCTTCAGACACTTCTACTTTAGCTTCCTCTCCGAGTCTTGTGAAAAATGCTTGCCAGGCTTTAACAACATCAGGATTTCGATCTTTCAAAACGAAGCTGACTCTAGATAGCAGTTCCGAAGGATGGCATAGCAATGATGAGGCTTCTGAGCTTGCTGCTGGAGGCGGCGGCGAAACCTTGCCAACGGCTTCGGTCGGAGCCTCACTGAGCGCCGCCGAGGGAGCCGGTGCAGGCGCAACAGCATGCCCCTGAGAGAGTCGCATACTTTGTGAATTCTTCAATCGTGCTACGGCTTCATCTTTTGCCTGTTCGGCAGCATCGCGATCGGCATTAGCTTTCTCTACTGCTTCCCGACCGGCAGCAAGTCGCTCGACCACAGCACGTTCGCGTTCAGCTTTCTCAGCAGCGATGCGCGCAGCAGCTTCCTCTTCAAGAGCTTCATCCTGCGGCGACTTGTACGACAACCATTGCAAGTATTGATTGGGTTCATTAGCAAACTTGATATCGGTATGCATCGGATTGAACTTCCGATCTGTATTTTTGTAGTAGTTTTCGTAATCGACGATTGATACCATCGATGCCAGCGAATAGAGGGGATCATATTGTTTCACAAGGACACGTGCCTCTACGTCCGATAGAACAATATCCGTTGGTCTGAAATTTGGAACTTGCTTCTTCAGCATATCTACAACGTGGTCGGGTATCTTGGTGCCGTTTAAACCAACGAAAGTTATTGGTTGACTTGCAGAACCAAGTTTATGAGTTTGCACGTACCAGAGCGGCACACTGTGTGCGACAAGAAGCTGAATCAAGTTTTCTCCGGCGAAATCAAGCAAAAGACTCTTGCCGTCCGGCGTTGTGTAAGCAGGCTCTTTTCGCCTTAGAGTATTTGGGTCAATCGGAAAAAGTTTGTCATATAAATTCTTGCGCACAAAATTGAGCAACTGAGAATTGATAGCTTCGCGTTTGGCATCAGAATCCATATTCTTATCAAGCTGAATCTCCAGCACCCGCGCACTGAGTTCAAGCTGTATGATCTTTTTCGACTCTTCCGAAAAAACCGGAACCACATCTTTCCAGGCGTTGTTTTCCCAGAGACTTGCCAGCAAACCGTTTATAAACGATTCAACCTCACGCCTTCCGATCAGAGGCTTATCGATAAGAATACGCTCCTGACTGGTATCACCCATGGCAGCAATGTGCTTGTTAAATTCATCGACCGTTGTCTTGTCGATTTTTTCCAGTGTTTCAACAAGGGAATGCAACTTCTCTGATAGCGTGGAGCACTGGGCAAGCAACTGATTATAGAACCAATTAATCAGCGCATTGGCGCGAGCATCACGACCGTGCTCGTCATAATAGTCGGCAACACGATCCATCAAAACAGCAAGAGTATCCCGCATTAACGGCAACTGGAAGTCCGAACCGACTTTCTTGAAAGATTCAAGAGCCTCCTTCACTGTTCTTTGCGGATCCCCTTCAATAATCGGCAAGGGCGGCAACTGCGCAATCTTGGATTTAAGCAGCTGAGTCAACTCTTCAAGCCACTCGGAAATAAATGTATAACCGCGCTCCGGATCTTTGGAGTATTTCGCAAGAGAATTGGAAAGTGCTTTCTCAACTTTTTCAAGAGTGCTCTTGGCGGCGCTCATCGCCGCCTGTTCAGATTCAAGACAGTTATCGCCATCTATTTTCTTGCTGAGTGCAATGTCAATCCACTCGGAAAGTCGATGAACCTGAGCCGGGCGATTCTGCTTCAATTCTTCTTTGAATGCTTTGGACAGGAATCTGCCATAAGCCGGATCATTGCTCAGACTTCCCTTCAAAACCAGCTTTTCTTCAGTGTTGCCGATATTTTCATTGAAAAACTCTTTCGCCAGAGCTTTTTCGGTAATATCGGGATCCGGACGCAGCAAAAAGTCGAGAACTGCATCCGCCAGTCTCAATTCAATCAATTGCTGGAAATAATCAATGGACGGAACTTTAACCGAAGATACGCCCACCGCCGAATAAGTCTTATAAAAAGTTCGATCGCCCATTTGCTCAGGCTCGGCAATGGAAGTAAAAATATTGCTCAGTATCGACTCGCTTCTTTCCGTTACCGGTGAAAGCACATCGGTCATGATTGTTTCCGAAATATACTGGCTGACCCGATCATCCACCGCAACAGGTTTATCACCGGAAACCTGTCTTTGCGAAATAACATTTCCTCGCTTGTTTTTATTGCTATATAAAAATACAAAATCAAAAGGCGTTACATCTCTCTGAAAATCAGCAAAAGTGTGATCTTTCCCTTTAATTACATAAGATCTTTTCGGGCTGTTCATCAAATAATCAAGTTCACGCAAGGCCGCATATGTATTAGCGTAAATTCGCTTAATATGAGCATTCTCAACTACAGGTTCGTAAACCTCCGGCAAGACAAACATTCCCATGAATCGACGCGTGGACGGATCTACACCGACAATTTTCCGCAGCAAATATGCAATATCCAGAAACATACCGCTGCCGGTGCCGCCGCAAAGCGAACAAATCACATAAACGAATTGAAGTCCCGGGTCTACTTCAAATCCGGGAAATTCCTCCCAGGCAGCCGGGTCTGATACGTCATGGCTAGCTTGCTGCAACCAGCGATAGGTTGTATGCAAACTGTCTCCTTTATAGAGACCAATGCGCCCGAACATGCGAACCTGCCCGGATCCGCGTGCTGCTTTTGGAAAATCGACCTTCATTTCAGGGTCGGGATACCAGTCAAGAATATGCCTGTTCTCAGGAGCATCCAGATGCGAAATAACCTGCGGAGTGTCGCTTTGATCCACCACCCGCATTTCGCTGTTACCGAGGTTTATGAACTCATTGCTGCGCTGGCTGATTACAGGCGGGTTGTTGACTCCGGCGCTGTCGGCATCTATGGAGAGCAACCTGATCCACGGCAGTTCTTCAACACCATATGTATCGTAAATGCGCCGTTTCAGATGAGTAAGAGCCCGTTTGCCGGTTCCGCCCAGACCAACCACCAGTGACGGAATAGTCTTAATTCCCATCTTATTTTCTCCCAACGCTCCTCAGCGACTCAATGGCTGAAGAATAGTGCCTTACCTAGAAGAATCACGGCTCCAACAACGACAAGGGCAATGAACACGGAGTTCGCAGCCCGACTTGCCTTTTCCGGCAACCAGCGACTCTGCCTTACCAAAAACGTGTATGTTGAAAAGCGCATCAAAAGAGCAATCACGAAAAATGAAATTGAAAGAATGACATACCAGGCGGTCACTCCTTCCATTATTCGTGCCATCTCCTTTCAACTGGTAAATCCAGTCCCTCACACAAAACAGTATATTGCATATCATCGGGATACCACTCTTGCGGGCAGACAAAACGGGACAGCATACAAAATTCCGTCAGCTAAATTACCCTCAGCCGAGGTACAAAGATTTATGAGCTCAAAATTCGGCTGAATTAAGGAATCACAATGCCGGCCAAACCGACAAGGGTATTTATTGCAGAAGACAGCCCAAGCACACGCGCGTCACTAAAAGCCGTTCTTCAAAAGGCATCCGACATGGAGATTGTCGGCGAATCTGAAAACGGCAATACTGTTCTCGATAATGTTGCTGCCTGCAAGCCGGAAATCGTCTTGATGGACATCGGTATGCCGGGCATGGATGGACTGACTGCCACAAAAAGGCTGAAAGAAAAGTTCCCGCATATTCGCGTCATTATGGTCACTTCCAACGAAAGCGACGGCGTGATCTTCGACGCATTTTCATGCGGAGCGGATGGTTACTATTTAAAATCCAACACCTTGCAGCTTTTACAAGCAGTCCGCTCTGTGCACACAGGAGCAGCCTGGTTGCATCCTGCCATCGCCGGTAGAGTTTTGCGGGCTTGCGTGCGCGGTGCAACCCGCTTGATGGAAAAAAAACAAAGCGATTCGGGCAGTGTAAAAGGCAAAATAAGCAAAAATGAAAACCTTTGCCGTTTAGTCGACCTTGCCGGAGAACTTGAAAGCAACTCTCGCATAGAAGATGCCGAGGCTGTATTTACCGCTGCAGTTGCGTTTGCAGAGCGACTACCCGGCGATAGAAACATTGAACTTGCCTCAGTTGCAACTCTTTATGCCGATTTGCTCTACGCAAACGAAAAGTTCGTCGAAGCAGAAAATCTATATCAAAAGGCTCTTGAATTGCGTCACATGGCTCTTGGCCAGGAACATATCGACGTGGCAAGCAGCCTGGAAAATCTTGGAAATCTATATGATACCCGCAGCAACTACGCAGAAGCCGAACATTTCTATTTCTGGTCTTTGAAGATTCGCGAAAAACTCTCAGGACCGGATCATCCATTGACACATGAAACCTGCTCAAAACTGGCCTGGGTTTACCGAGCGCAAGGTAAATACGATCTGGCTGAAGAAATGGACAAAAGATGCAGAGTTACGAAATAGCCGGACTTTATATCAGCCGCTGAAGCTGAAAATCTACTGCAATATTTCCCGCAGAAGCCGGGTATTATTCTAAAGCACGTTTCCAGATAAGGAATCTTGATGTCTTCAGCTCCTCCCGACATCTCAAAATTTGCAAGGTCGGTCGGCCTACTCATAGACCGCTGCATGCAAAGAGAAGTGCCTTTTGGAACAGTCTGGATGGTAGGCGACAATAAGGCGGTCACCTGCGCGCATCATGTCGTGATTTATTCGGACTTTTTGCAGGCTTTGAAAGTTCGTTTTCCGGCAATCAATCAAGACTGGGAAATCGAAGACGTATTTTTTCATCCCCGTTTTGACCAGAAAGTTGCCTTTGAATTAGCACAACGCTCATTACTGGAGCCTGTTCCGGCTATGGCTTTGCAAGATCATAATCTGGTGATTTTGCATTTGCGCCGCACACTTTCGGATATGGATGCTGAAACCAAAACAACTTTCAACAGAAAGTTGGCAGGCACACCGCCGCCGCGGATGAAGGGTCTGGCAGGTCCTGTTGATGAACTGGGACTGGCACTGGTAGTTCAAACAATCACAAACGCTCGTAAAGACGGCTGCCTGGTTATCTCTGACGAGAGAAACCGTCCTCTGGCCAAAATGTTTTGCCGCGACGGCAGAATGGTTTTTGCAAAATTCGGCAATTTGCTTAATGAAGCGGCCGTTTATCAGATGTTTAATCAGCATATTTCCGGTCAATTTTACTTCCAGGCCCAGGCCAAACCTGACTGGAGCGTATACTCGCAAATTCAGCGAAACACCGATAGTCTTCTTCTGGAAGCACATAGACGCATGGATGAAATTCCAAATCTTCTCAGAGACCTGGGCGGAGAAGGAGTAAGTTATGTGCGAGCGGCAGAAGTTTTAGATCTTGAATCGCTCAGTCCGGAAGTGCAAGCAGATGCAGAACTTATCTGGCCTCATATAGATGGCGGTATTTCAGTAGATCAACTCTGGGAAACAGCCGGACTCGACGATTATTCGATTTATAAAGCCCTCGATGAACTTTATAGAAGCAGGCAGATAGTCGAAATGCCGTTTATGGGTGATGACGGCTTAAGTCCGATGCAAGCCCTTTCGCTGGCACCGCACATTTTGCTTTCGCCCTGGGATGAAATTTCGGCTCTGATGATCCACCCCAATGTGGGTAGAGCTCAGATTCGCGCCGGTTATCTGGTTGGCTTGATCAGACCAAACGATCCCTGGCATTTATTGCACTCGGCAAGCCTGCCCTACAGAGCAGCCGGCTGCCCTATTTTCAAAAACGGCGAAGTGATAGGCATGCATTGCGGTCTGCTCCCACTTGATCCAAAACTGCACGCATTGCCTCAGATGTTCTCTCAAATGATCTGGGTTGAATCAATCTATCAAATGCTTTCCGGTAGCGCTAAAGCAGTGGCGGCCTTGCGTCCGAGCAAGAAATCGGTAGGCATGAAACTGCCGGAAATGGCAGCTTCACAGCCGGCAGCCAACAAAATTCAGTGTCCAAAATGCAATTCACTGATGATTGCAAAAGCTAAATTTTGCGGTACTTGCGGCTATCGTCTGGGAACTTGAGTTCAGATCAACCAGAGCAATAAATTGCCGCTAAATACGGCAATTGGTGTTTTATTCAACGGATCAAAATAAAGTTCACCATTGCTCTGCTGCTTGTTCTTTTGCACTTGCAAGTGACGTTTTTCGTTGTCCGCCATTACATGCCAGTTTGAAATCGACCAGCTTCGGCTGCGCAACTCAAGCGGTATCTCACCCTTTTGAAATACCAGAAATACTTCTGGAAAACCAAGCATAGAACTGCCCATTTTTAGTTCATAGGAAATTGGAATACCCTGAGATTCCGCCAGAATATATGCGGCTCGCTGAAATTCTTTGGAAGCGTCTTTCAGCAAGAAGCAGCTTGCCACCCAGAATCCAAAAAGCATGGCACTGCCGAGAAATACGGCGCTTGCAAAAAATGCCGGTATGATTGAAAGAAGAGTAAGGGCTAGTAAAGCCTCATTGGCATGCAATTTTCTTTTGTATTTATTCAATAAATAGGGATACCAGAATCTGAGTTCTTCATTGGGATCCTTCACCGTCGGTGGATTATGCAGGCTCACGGCAGCAGAAAATGCTTTTTGCCAGGGTGATGGACCTTGAGGCAGCTGCTTCAAGGGCTTCAGCTTGCCGACGCAGCGATCGATGACCATGCGTTCCGAAAGACGAGGAATTCGAGGATAAGGCTGCTTCAGAACGGCTCTCAGCAGTCGAGCGTTTCTAACTACTTCTTTGGAGCGATGTTGCTCAAGCAAGTGAAAAAGTACCGAGCCTTCCGGATTCACAAAATCATCTCTGCAGAACAAAAGGCTTTCAAAATCTTCATCGGCACATTTGATCAAACCAGGATCCGCAGCCAATATGCGCAAAGATACATAGATAACCCAGATCGAAAAGTTATCCAGTTCAGTATCAAAATCAGCAGATTGCCGCCTGGGGTGTTGGTAGTTTCGATGCCCCAGCTCAGCCGAACTCATGCCTTTGAGCTGAGGCACATAAACACCGTCGTAATCGACAAGCAATAAGGACTGCCCGTGCACAATCAGATTAGCATGTTGCAAGTCTCCATGAGCGATGCGCCTAGCCTGCATATCTTCCACAAGCTGACGCAGTTCTTCGGCAAGCCAGAGCAAGGCGGCAGGATTGCCTGCTTCATTGCGAACAAATTGATCAAGAGTGATACCCTCTACCCATTCCATTTTGAGAATCGGGTACCAGTCTGCTCCAATTTTAATGCCTTGCCGAATAAAAACAAACGGCACTGCGAACTTGAAACCTTGATGCAAAAAATAGTTTGAAATTGCTTCATAACGCTCTTGCTGCTGATCACCCTCTTGCAGAAAACAGCGCACCGCAATGTTTCTTGCAGCACAGCGCATTTTATATACTGAGGCAAAACTACCAGAAATGGGGCGAGGCAAACCAATGGCGTCAAGTTCGACTTCGCCGCCTTTCAATTCAGGGTCGGCAAAACAAATTGCCGGATTCTGAATCGCTTCGTTATAATCCTGAGGCGAAGGCCAGTTCTGCCCCATAATCATCTATCCGTTGGCTGACCCTGATATTATGCCCGAAAGCAGCAGGCTCTAAAAGCCTCTCTGAGCGTAGTTACCTGCCTGTCGTGCATAGTCTTGAGCCTGATTCGCCTGCTCAACTGCAGCTTGCGCCACATCAGCCGGGTTAAGCGACCCAGCTTGAGAAACTTGCTGTGCATCTAAAGCTGCTTTTTTTGCCAAACCGGCATAATACTGTGCCTGTTGAGCTGCCTGATCTCGCTCTTCGGGGCTGCGTGCATATTTAGCTCTGCTTGCCGCCGCCTGAGCCATTTGAGAATATTGCTGAGCACTTTGAAGCTCATTTTGAGTTTGATAAAGAGTTACCGGATTAGCCGATGAGGTATAGGTAGTGTCGTCCCAGAGATAGTGCAGCATGCCGAAAGGACTGAGATTAAAAGGATTGCCGCCCACCTGCCCGGCCGGAGCACCGGCCATATTGACGGGTTTGCCCATATAACGCCAGATTGCCGAGTGCTGCAAAGCATTTATGCTCTCATTCGAATAGGGCATTCCCGGCCTCATATAATTGTTGCCGAGCGCGCCGAAGGCTTGCGGCGTTGGTGTTGCCGGTGGTGGCGGCTCAGCTGCGGTCGGAACAGCGGCAGGCTGACCTTCAGGCGATTGCCAGTCCTGCGGCTGATCCACTTTATTCATGATGTTTTCGAGTTTGCCGAACTCATCTGCTTGCGCGGCAGAATAACTCAAAAGGCAGGTTATGAAGCTGACTGCAGCAATAACCCGCCTTTTAGATTTCATGGTTTGGATTCCGAAGAAGATTAGACTTCGTGGAATATTACTACGCCTGCAATCGGTGGTCCACCATTTTCGCCTTTCACCGGTCTGCCTGTGACTCGAATTGTTTTTCCGTCCGGCAGGGAAGCATTGCGAAGGTGTACTTCCACGTTATCAACAGATTCACCGGCTATTGCTCTTGCCAGAGGTAACTCTCTGGAAGGTATCTTAGTAACCCTGTCGGCCTGGAAACAACCGTAAACGTCGGACCATTCTTCAAGAGCAGCATCGCTTCGACCAACTCCGGTAAGGCTTTGCGCAGCTGAGTTGAAAAAGATAAAGCCTTCGTTGTCGGCAATAATGATGCCGTCAGTCATTTTTTCATTGTAATAACGAATAATTTCAGAATGCAAGCCATCGTTTTCAGTCTTGTCTTTGAGCGCGCTGAAATCAACTCGAGCAGCCAGGTTCAGCTCTACCTGTGCAATCAGTTCTGAGGTTGCAATTTCAAGTGCCCGAGCCAGAGTGGAGACATTTCGCAGAGATGGATGGCGAGCACCGCGCTCGACGTCACAAATATAGGATCGTGCCAGACCACTGCGACGGGCGATTTCTTCTTGCGAAAGACCAAGTTTTTGTCTGCGATCGCGGATCACCTGGCAGCAAGTTGCGGCAAAAGTTTCAGGGAGTTGCATAATTCAGGCTCCTGCTTAATGGCATGTATTAAAGTCATACCTCGATGACACTAGTTTTACATGACACTGAGAAGCTATCGTCGGCCAAATTACCGATTTTAAACCTCGACATCTGCCTGATTCGGCATCCGCCAAGTGGTTTGTGCCATTTGATATTCGCCTTGCCAAGCGGCGATCATACACACTTCAGTTCTGTCCAAAGTTTATCGTAGAGAAAAAGAGTGCTGCCCACATCGCCGATTTCCTCGCAGCGATCCAGTACGGCATCGGGGGGATAAAGGCTCGGCTGCGCCAGGAGCTCGGGGCTGACCAGCTTACGAGCCGCCAGATTGGGCGAAGCATAAAATGTAAAATCCGAAAGAGCTGCCGCCACCGTGGGTTCAAGCATATAGTTTATCCACAAATGTGCGTATTCCGGATGAGGAGCTGATTTTGGGATGCACAAGTTATCCACCCACATGGAAGCACCGGAGCGAGGAATTATATACTTTACATCTTTATTGGAGCGGGTCGCCTGCTGCGCATCACCGCTATAAACCAGAGAAAGCCAACTATCGCCGCTACTCAAGCAAACAATCACCTGATCGGATGTATAACACATAACATATTTCTTTTGAGCCTTCAGGTCTTCACATGCCCGCCGAATCAGCTTTTCATCGGTTGTATTCACAGAATCGCCACGTCTTTTTAAAGCAAAACCGATAGTCTCACGCGCATCTTCCAGAAGAGTCATCCGACCGGCGATACGCTCATCAAAAAAAGAATCCCAGTCCAGAGGATAGTTCCTGGAACTGTAACAGGGGGCGGCGGCATTGTATGCTATTCCGGTCGTGCCGAAGGTGTAAGGGATAGAGTAGCGGCAGCCTGGGTCAAATTTTGAATTTTGAAAACGCGGCAAAAGATATTTGTAGTTGGAAAGCCGATCTTTCTCAATCTCTCTCAGCAGCTTTAGTTCTTTCAGCTTAGTTACTGCATAATTGGAAGGAACAATTATGTCGTAATCGGAAGCGCCGGCCTGAAGCTTGGCCAGTAAACCTTCATTTGACGAAACCGTGTCATATACAACTTTGATTCCGTAGCGTCGCTCAAACTCGGGAATGGCTTCCGGCTGCAAGTAATCAGGCCAACTGTAGATATTGAGTTGTTTATCGCCGTGAGCAACTTTGTTTTTGACTTCGCTACAAGCTGAAAGCACGCTTGCACCGCAGATAGTGGCAAGTGAGTTTTGCAGGAAGCTGCGACGGCTTATTGACATACTGATAAACTCACGAAGAACTGGATGATTCTAGCACTTCACTCGGGTGTTTCCGGGACTCTTTCGTCTTTCAGTTCAGCAACGAATTGGCCTACGGCATTTAAGAATTCATATGATTCAATCGGGTACCAGAGCAACATTTCGGCACCTTTAGGCAAATCCAGGCACGGTAAACTGACATCGGCCGGACGTTTCGCCAGGAGAACCAGCGGAATGCCGCAGAGTTCTCTTTCGGCCTTCAAATCGCTGAGCAGATTCAGTCCCCAGGCGCTCTCAGGCTGAAATTCGGATATTACTAAACAGGGAAAATTCTTCTGAGTCAAGAAAAGCGCCAGAGCCTCGCTGCTGGCCTTAATTACTTCACATTCATAGCCTCTTAAAGCAGACTTAACGAATTCAAATATTTCTTCCGTTTGAAATGCACACAAGACTCGCAAAGACACAAGTGAAACCTCAGAACTCTATCTGCCGCCGCCTGCATCAATTCAGATGCCTGCCGCTTCTCCTTAATTCTAAGCTAATGATGAGAGTCTGTTCCCTAACATCAAGCATCTTTGAGAAACAAATACTCAAAAAAACAGCTAAAATTAGGCTGCTTTCCTTTATGGTCGGAAACTTGTCGATCTCCAAGTACCTGTCGATTTGCATTTTGCTATTGCTGGCGGCATTCTTGAATGCGCAGTATTGCCGGGCGGAAACTCAGTCAATTCAGCTCTTGCCTGAATTCGTCAATTTTCCGTTCGATCACAAAGTTTTGCCGCCGGAATACCTGAAGCTAATAAAATCCCCGCAAACAGACCTGAGACAGGTAGCGGCATCTTTGCTCGAGCGAAAGAAGCAGTTTATTCTGCGCTGGCAAAATCCAAATGAAATTGAAGAATCAGGAAAGTTTCCAAAATCTTTGGATGAGCTCGAGCTTGTTTGTTTGTTTCCGGAAAAATATCTTGATTCGCTTTTAAGCCAGGGGCAACTGAATGTTCATCAAGTAGGACACAGTCGCGGACTTTGCCAGAAAGAAATTCGCGCGCATGCAGAGGATTTCATGATCGGCATTCATCTGGAAAACCCTTACAATCCCAAAGCAGACTCTAGAGTGCATCAAATCAGGCCAAAGTACGGCTTTCTCAACTTCAAAACTCCCTGCGGCATTCAGGTCAATCCTTTTCGTTTGGTTCCTTATGGTCAAATCTTGATTGTGTATAACGACGAAGTAAAACTTCGCAGCAGTTATTCATTTGGAGACAGCCTTGCCTCCTATTGCGAGCCTTACGCACAAACGCAGAACCCCTTAGATCCGCTGCCTCTTACTTTGTTGAAAGCACCGGGAGCAAAAGACTCAGCGACTTGCCGTTATGTCGAAGCCCAGATCTGGGGTCCGCTAGACCTGAGCGATATCAAGGAATTTCGAATTCCCAAAGATCGAAAGGACCTTCTGGAAAAGCTTTCAAGCGCAGGCAAAGCGGTATTTTCTTACGATCGAGAAAAAATGGAACTCAGCGATCTTTATGTCGAGGTATGTGAAGGTGGCTGGCAGCGCGGCGAAGCTTTGAACGCAGTGGCAGTGGAGCTATTGAAAAAAGAACAGCTGGCTCAAAAATAATCGGCTTTAAAGAACTATTTTTGAATCTGGAACTGGTCGATTACGTCGCCGTCGCTGTTGATTTGCTGCAATGAAAAGCTCTTGCCGTCAACCTGGCAAACTGTAATTGAATGTTCTTTGCAGCGAAAACTTTTTGTGAAAGGCAACCAGTGACCGGGCTCGCTTTCCAGCTCAGGACTGCTGAGCCGGGCGCCGCCGGCTCCACTCACAATATAGATAATGCCGTCGGGCTTTTTGTTTTTCTCGCCGTCAAAACGCTTGTCGATTTTGAAAGTACCGTAAACTGCGCCAAGCTGCGCCTGCCTGTCTTCGGCATTTTTATCAATTGCCTTGAAATGAATCGGATAGCTTCGCTGATAAGAATGACTGTGTCCGGAAAAAACCACATCAACGCCGTTTCGCTCAAAAATGTCGCTGAGACGGCGCATTCTTTGCTCTTCTCGATGAGCGAAGTCCGAACTGAAGCCGGGTTGATGAAATGCCACAAACTTCCAGCGAGCTTTTGTTGACGAGAGATCCGACTCAACCCATTTGCGCAATTGTGCGTCAGTCCAGTCCATGTAACTGTTTCCATCCAGTGCCAGGAAATGACAATCGCCATAATCAAAAGAGAAATTAGCCATTCTTGGAAAGGAATGACCGGCAGCTTTAAAAAACTCATCCAGTTTAAGTGGATTGCCATAGGGCTTTGATATGTTGCTGCCGAATTTGTCTTCGATCGGACCGTTCAAAGGCTGTTTCCACAAAACATAATAAGCGAGGCTGTCAGGGAATGCTTCAAGATTGCGCGCATCTACGTTGCCACCTTCGGCGATATCATGGTTGCCCGGGACTCCCACCGTCAAGCTCGATTGCATAAAAGGCGACCCTTTAGCTTTGCCGCCCGGATGATTTAAATACGGAAAGAAATTGCTCAAATAATGACTGATCGTACCGATTGGATAAACAATATCGCCCGTGACAATCACCATCGGCAGTTTGCTGCGTTGCAACAAGTCCGCAATTTTTTGTTCACCCTCGGTGCCCTGGCCCACGTCGCCGAAGACGCCGAAGCGCGCAGCATTTCCCGGCGCCGGCAGCGAGTGGGTCGTGGCCTGGAAAATTTCCTTGCCGTTTAACTTGATTCGATAATTGATATCAGAATCAGGCGGAAGTTCGGACATCTGCGCCGTGTAAACATGCATACCGGCATGACCATTGACTGCGTGATGATCTATTTTCGAAACCGCACGCCAGTCCGCCTCCGCGGCAGGACGATATTCAAATAACACATTCGAATCATCTTCGCTCAACCAGACAATTGAGAGATCTTTGCCCTTGAAATGGTGCCCAAGCTGCACATAGGGCTCAGCCACAAAATATTTATGCTGAGTGTAAGTCTGAGCAGGCAAATAAGTCGCAAGACTGAGGCAAATACCTGTAAGCGCTGCTATGCCGAGGTTTTTCTTGAATTTCATCTAAAAGTGTCCGTAGCGATTTCTCTGTTCTTGAAAAAGACTACACAAATCAAAGAAAAGCTATATTATGCGGCACTCAAGATTCAGTTCAAATAATCGGAAATTGTATTCTCCTTGTTTATTTTCCTAAGTTTCCTCATTGCTCTGATAGTCGCTCTGCGAACACTCAAACAATCAGTCCTCAGGGCTGAAGCTATCTCTGCATCAGTAGGATGCACATCTATACCGATGCCGTATCTCAATTCGGTGACCTTTCTTTCCTCCGGAGATAAACGCGAAAGCAATCCGTCCACTCTTTTGGAAAGCAAGCCCAACTCCACTGTCTCTTCCGGCAGAGCCGCCGATTCATCTTCGATTAACCGGTCGAGAGTATCGTCATTTTCACTGCCGATGCTCTCGTCAAGCGAGAGCACTTGCACATGACTTTTGAATACATGCATCACGTCTTTCAATGCCATCCCGGTTTCTGCTGCTAACTCAACGAGGCTCGGCGGTCTTCCGTATTTTTGATAGAAAGGCTTGGCGGCTTTTTTCAGTCGATACATCTCCTGGGTTATATGAATAGGAATTCTCACCGGTCGAGATTTATTGGACAGAGCTCTTTGCACAGCCTGACGTATCCACCAGGTTGCATAAGTCGAGAATCTGGTCCCCTTTCCAGGGTCATATTTGACAGCGGCTTGCATCAGACCGAGGTTGCCTTCCTGAATCAGATCCTCCAGTTCCATGCCTCTTGCGGCATAACGCTTGGCGATGCTCACCACCAGACGCAAATTCGCAGAAATCAGAGTTTGCATGGCTGCATGACTGCCTCGTTTGATTTTTCGAGCCAGCTCAATTTCCTCATTTGCATCCAGAAGCCTATTTTTTGAAACCTCCATTAGATAGGTTTTCAACGACGATTGATCCGAATTTACCTGCACTGTAGCTCCGTCTGTCTCTGCAGAACTGAAAGCAGGCGCATGTTTGTCCAGAATTCTATCAGTATCCAGATATGCCGAGGACCAGTCGACATCTGCTGCAGATATCCTGTCTGCTTGACTCATAAACACAAAAAGTCACCCCCTTCGGCAAGCAAGAGCTTGCTGAATAACTTGTATTATTTGCGGACTCTAACCAGTCGCCGAGAAAAATGAACGCTCAAATATTCATTGAATTGCAGTTCAAAACCATCAAACACGGATGGAACAACGTGCAGTTCAACTGAGCTGCGTATCCCGAACGCAGCAATTATATTTTCTCGGGATTGGATGCCCCAATCGGCCTACTCAACGAACGCTTGCTATCACGGTCGAGAGTACTATTATCCGCGTGAACTTTAGATGAACAAACGGTCCCGGAGGAGCTCATCGAGCTTATCTCAGGGACCGTTTCCTGCCTGGTGGCATAGTGATTACCTCGTGTTTTTAGGGGCTGAATTCTCTGGGAAATCTGCCTCATAACCTGGACACAAGTTTTTTTCGTCACTAACCATTATTGCACTTTTTAGTTAGCACTGATCACTTTTTATTTTTTCTGTCAATAAGTCATGGACGATTTCTCAAATCAGAAGAAGCCCTTGTACTCCAAAAGCAGCTTTGAAGCGAGACTTTAGAAGATCGCTTAATTCTCCGGACAAATAATTAAAATCGCCAATCCCCCAAATTATGCCGTTCAAGCACTTAGCTTCGCATACGAGATCCACCAAAAGCGCCCACTAGTCAGAATCAGCAAATGATGGTAGATCTTTTATAGAGTCGGAGGTCGCATGAATACAGTCAATCCGAAAACAAAAAAAGCTGCAAGCCGCAAGAAAAGCAAAGGCAAGAAAGCAGATTCAGTACTCTCAATCTGCCCTGTAAACGGAGCAGGCTGGTGCCCATATCCATTCTCAGCAGCACAACTGAAAAAGCGACTCAAAAGAAAACAGGAAGAAGAACAAGAGGCTGCCGCAGGCAAGGCTAAATAAAGTTCTTGTATTGAGAATCAGGGATTAAGCTGATTGGCTTTGTATTCCCATTGATTAGCTTCCTCAGGCTTGCCGTGAGCTCTCAGATACTTGGAATAGCCTTCGTAAGCTGCAATTATTTTGCCGTTGTCTTTTGGAGAGACAGTCGTTCTAATCTCAATAATCCTTTTCCAGACCAGGTCAGTTTGCTCGCTTTTTCCGTGCCTGTCGTAGAGTTCGGCAATGTCAGGCAAATAATCGGCATAATCGTGACTCTTCCAGCCACCCTCACAGAACTTTTTGAGAGTCTCGAGTCCCATTTCATAAACCGCATCAGATTGTGCGAATTCGCCCTGCTTATCTTTAACCTTGGAAATACCCACCAGACAATCAACCAGACCAAGACCCATTTTCTTCAGATCGTTTTTATCGCTGCCCTTTGCCGCTTCAATCAGTTTCTGAGTCTTCAAAAAACCTTCTTCGGCTTCATTCAAGTTGCCGTTGCGCAGTGCTGCTTGCGCATCATCCAGAGAAGATTGCCAATCTTCAGAATAAGCATTCGCGCATAAAGTCAAAGACAAGAAAATAGAAAGAAGAAGAGCCGTTTTAGTCATAGAAGCACCCGTGAGCTATACCTATTATCATTCTGCCTCACTTTTGGCAGTTCTGTCTCATTTATCTCAGCTCAGGAATTTATCCATGACGTTTTAATCAAGTGCTCATATCCAAACAGCGTTTCAAAAACAAAAAGCCCGTAGCTTTTCATCAGCATACGGGCTTTAGTTTTAAGCTCAGCAAGCAGCTTATTTGCTGTCGGCAGGCTTCTCTTCTTTTACAGAGTCTTTGCTTTCAGCTTTGCTGTCTTTGGCATCGGCTTTGTCTTTGTCCTTGCAACACTCGTCAGAGCTGCCCTTTTCGCATTTCTTCTTTGAGCAATTCTTCGATCCGGCAAAAGCGGCATCCGTCGACGCAGTCACCATGAGCAAGGCCAGAAGAGGGATTAATTTCTTCATCAATGCACTCCTTAAAGCTATAACCTATAAATTCTACAACTTATTTGCCCGGCTGCTCTGACCTTCATGCGTGAGCACTAAGTGTGTCAGTTGATCTTGAGTGACTGCCGGGAAGCTGATTTGAGCGTCGAAATCATTTATAAAGAACTCCCGTTCCGACTCTGGAAATATCTCATAGTCCTCAGTGGGACTGAATTTTGCCATCCACCGTTCACCCTCGCGATAAATTATAATCGATGAATTCGACTGATCCTCAAATGCATAAACACCAATGAATTCCAGAGCCTTCTCAGAATCAAGTTTTATGGCAGTTCTGTTTCGCGGGGTCTGATAAGCTTCGCCGAAAACCACAGCCGCAAGGTCCTGACAGATGCGTTCCGGAGAATAAGCCCATGAAACAACATTTGAGAGAACCACAATGCTCAAATCATCATATGGATAGCGCATAAAAATCGTACAAAATCCATCGATACCTCCGGAATGTCCAATCTTAAAGCGTCCATCGCTTGTATCCTGATGCCAGCCGCAAGAATAAGTTTCACCCGTAAGCGGCGCTTTCATTGCCTGCAGAACAGCCCGAGGAAAAGGCGGACGCTCCTCCCGAAGAGCCTGCTCGAAAAGCCAGAGATCATCGATTGTTGAATATAGAGCGCCGGCCGAAAAAGGAATGGACATATCGAGAAAGGGTCCGGGTTCCATGCCCTGACGGTTTCTAATATAGCCGCGCGCGCGCTTCGGCAGGAGTATTTCATGACTGTCGTAGCCGCTATCATTCATGCCCAGCGGCTCAAAAATTCTGGACTTTACGAAGTCTGCATAAGTCATTCCTGAAAGCAGTTCGATAAGAGCACCCAAAATGATATATGCCGAATTGTTGTATCTGCATTGCTCGCCGATTTTGAACTGCAAAGCTTCATTCTTAAATCTGTTAATGGTTTCCCAGCAAGTCGAAGGAAGCCGCTGCGTTTTGGCATAGTCCGGGAATTCGGTAAAATTAGCCAGCCCGGACTTGTGAGCCAGCAAATGATGAATGCGCATTTGATTGAGAGCTTCAGGCAGGTCGCTTATATATCGATTCAGGGGATCATCAGGCGAAATCTTTTGCTCTTCCTGCAAGATATAAATGCACATGGCCGTGATCGGTTTTGTGATTGAACCGAGCCTGAACTTTGTTTGAGGCGTATTGCCGACCATAAGCTCAAAATCAGCCATGCCTGCTGCATAACGAAGCAAAAGCCTGCCATTCTTTTGCAGTAGAACAGCACCGCTGAACTGATCTACAGCTGTGCAAGCATCCATATATGCTTGCAGATCCTCAATTATTTTAAGGTCAGTCTTCGTGGATGCCATGACTGGGCTCAGCTAATCTCGATGCTCAGCTCCGAAAGCGCTTCTTTTAAACCTACGCGCATGCGCTCGCAATAATGCAATGCCATAATTGCTTTATCTATTCGCAAACGCCCAACTGCAACAAGGTTCTGTACCTCGGCAGCAGCCTCCACTGTTTTGCCGTTTAACTTGCCAGCAGAAACAAGAATCTGGCTCAAATCACCACCATGCTTGGAGCGAACTTTGCGTGCAGTTTCCAGGTCTTCCTCCGTTACAAGACCAGCTTGCTTTAAAAGATCTGCAACTCTTTGCGATGCCACATTATCCCGAGCCGGCGGCGCGGCAGTTTCAGAGCTGGGTCGTGGAGCGGCAGATTGAGAAGCTGCAGCCTTTGCAGCACGCTTTTGAACGTTTTCAGGATCTTTCGCCCAGGCTATTATGTCGTCATCAAGATTGCCGCCAAGCTCGGCCGCCCGTCTCATAGCCATAACAGCCTGTTCGCTGCTCAGCTTGCTCTCTCTTACCATTTCTTGCAACTTCAATGCAGCGTCAAGACACTTTTCGCCGACCACCCCTGCTTCCACAAAAAGATGACCAAGCAAAAGATTGGGAGTACCTTTATTCAAAAGGTCCATAAAAGTCGGCAGCGGGATATCCGGCAATGAATTCGGTGCAGCCGCCGGCGATGGCACAGGAGCAGGCGGGTAGGCCTGGGCCGGAGGCTGCCCGTAAGGGGCTTGAGCCGGGTAAGCTTGCGAGTAGCCGGGCTGCTGCGGGTACCCTTGTTGCGGATAAGGCTGCTGCGGATAAGGTTGTTGGGGGTAAGGCTGTTGTTGAGCGGGGTAGGGAGCCTGCTGAGGCGGGTAAGGACCGGCCGGCTGCCCGTAGGGATTTGACGCCGGGTAAGGTTGAGCTGCGGGCTGACCGCCATAACCAGGGCTGTAGGGCTGCGGCGCCGGGGCTACTGCCGGAGCCGGGTAAGGAGCCTGAGCAGGGGCTTGCGTGGGAGCGGGACTGCTTGGATAACTGTAAGCCGAATCCGGAGCGAGCTCCGCTGGAATAGACGCAGAATTTGTAGGAGGCTGACAGGCCATACAAACCATATCGAAAACCATGTCGAGATCACTTTGTGGCAAGTTAAACACTTGCGTACCGGATTCACCGCCCTCATACATAGCCCAAACAGTTTCATTGCAAGCGTGGTCAAACATGCAAGTCAATATGAAGACAGGCGCCATCGGAAAAGGCCGAATCGGCATCTCGAAAATAGTGCCTCTAATGCGAAGGGCACCCGTAAACAAGGTAGAAATGTCTTCTTGTTTGGGTTGACGCTCGACTAAAGGTAACTTGTGCCTGCTTGGCTGAGAGGGTCCGGTCGGCTTTTGGGGCTTGAACATCTGGTCCTGACGATCCTTTGCGATCTTTTGATCAAATAAAACTCGAACATTAGCCTTATTCCCAATCTTGCCAAGATTTGCGCGATAAGGCACTCACCTACATCATACTAGGCTCTGCCGGTCTTAGGGTCCTTCTCAAACCTTTGTTTCCGATAAACAAGCGACTACCAGGCCGCTGTGATCCTTCCATCTGCTTGCCGGACACAGGGCGCCCAGCAAAGATAGAACTGAGTCACCTTGATATTTGTTTTTTTCAAGGGGACAAAGATAGAATCAAGAATTTGCACGGTCGGGTCAAGCTTTGCCTGCAACTGCTTCATCTCGGCATCGAATTCAGCTTGCATGAGAGCTATTTTTTGCTCCAACTTTTCCACCGACTCCTGCGCTGTATCGACATCGGCTTGCTGGCGGCTTAACTTTCCAACCTTGCGCGCCGCACTTGAGGCACTGCGAATCTTGCCTGAACTTAAAACCTTTCTTCCAACAAAAGCTTGAAAAATAGAGGCACCGACATCAATCGCCGATTCCATTTGCAAATTGCGAGCATCTGCAATTTCACGCTCGAGCTGCGTTTGAGCGCGTGCCAGTTTTTCATCAAGAGCAGCTAATTTATCTGAGTATTTTTTTGAAAGTTCTGCCAGTAAAGAATCACGTTTTTCCCGATTTGCTTGCATCAAACGAATGCGAAACTCCCGCTCCGTCTCCTGCGCTTTAGAATAAATGCCGCTCAGCGGACAACGAAAGAGCTCTAACTTTTCGTTGGCAAGCAAATAATCGTTCAAATCTTTAAGCCATATCTTGTAATTAGCAGCCTCAGCCGCCTCAGGAGGCAATGCCGAGAATTCAATGCCGTCGGCAGGATTTTCCTGCAAAGATTCCGCACCAAACTTAGTGGCAAAAGATTTTTCCCATTTAAGCGGATTTGCTTCGGACTTAATAAGGCAGAGCAAATTTTGTACTTTCTGAAATTCAAGCCCCGATTTAGTATCGCTGAAGCGCAATTGCGCACTTGCAAAAATCATTGGTTTGTATACAAACTCTGCAGCAGGCGGAAATTCTCTGCCGATTGAAGCAAAGCGCTGACTGATTTCCGGCGCCAATATCGGACGTTTCTTGCCCGAAACTTTTGTTTCAGTTTCAGACCCGCCGGCTGCAGTTGATTTAGCTTCATCTGCGCTGGATGGCAGCTCAGCAGCCTTTTCATTAGCGTGGGCAGAGACGGCGCTTTTGCCTGCGATTTTCTTCAACTGCTTCAGCTCTTGTCTTGACAATGGACCTCTAAGATATGAGAGACTCCAGCGAGTCTTAAACACGACAGCTTCTTCTTGATG
>JAIEPM010000311.1 GCA_019748395.1 Candidatus Obscuribacterales bacterium | reverse complement strand
CTTCAAAAAGGAGATGAAAAACAGGCTGATTAAAATAGCAGCAAAGCAGAATCGAGATTCCGGATGCCAAAAAAGCAGCCGCTGTGCAAAAAAAGACATTCTTCGGCTCAACTTTCAATCTTCTGCAAAAGAAGCTGGCGGCTGAGACGGCTGAAAGCACCATGAGTAAAACTACAGACAGCGAGTAAATGGAGCTGCCGAAAATTAAGGCAAATATTCGTGTCCAGACTATTTCAAGCAAAAAGGAAAGAAAGCCGGAAAAAAAGACTCCAACGGCAAGCTTGCTGCTCAGGCCAAAAGGGGCTGTTTTGCTTTGCTTTCTACTGTCTGCAAGAGTTTCGTTTTGAATAGCCGGGAGCCTGAAATTTGAAACATGGAATTCAACGAGCAAAAAGATTGCCAGATAAATCAAAGCCGCAAGTCCGCCGCTTCTTTGAATGCCGAAATTTTCTAGAAGGTAAAATGCCGTAACTGCTGTTGCCAGAGCCGCTCCGGCCGTGTTGGCTGCATAGAGACCTGCAAATTGCTCTTTGACATGTTTGAGAGCCGAATTCAAAGACATGAAGGCCGCGCCCATGGCTGTGCAAGGAATGCAGAGCAATAGAAAGGCTATGGCAAAACGGCTCAGCTCACAAAGCCATGGATTATCTAGAAATTGAGCCAAAAGTCTTGGTAGAAGTACAGCCGCCGGGGCTGAAAGAAATGCGCAAAGCAAGAAAGCGCTGCTTGCGAGAATGCCTTCTAGTCTGCCATAAATTTTGAGCAGGGTTCTTGGCTCAAAATTTGTGTTTGAGCTGCTTGTCAGTTTATGAAAAAGCAGGGCTCCCAGGGCTGCGCCGCTCATAAAAGCCGCAAAGACGCAAGCATTCGCGCTGCTGCTGTTGCCCAGCAAGCGCAAGAGCTGGCGACAAAAGACGATTTCAAAAACGAGACCGGCAAAGCCTGAGGCAAAGAAAAGCAGGTATATGATTGGGAGCTGAATTTGCGGCATCTGCATCATTATAGTTAAAGTTGTACTTGCAGCTCTTTCTGTCCGGCAGAGTTCATCTCTATTGTCGTATATGCAATTGCTATGCTTTGCCCCCTGAATTGAACTTTTTCGCGAAGAGGCTCGTCATTATTGTGGAATAGGATATCTGGAAAAGGCAATTCAAGCCGTGATTATCAACTCTCTGACACTTCACAACTTCATGAGCTACGCCGATGCCAGAATTGATCTGACAGCGGTTAAACTAGCCTGTTTGACCGGTGCAAATGGTGCCGGCAAATCGGCTTTACTTGATGCGGTTAGCTGGGTTCTCTGGGAATCGGCTCGAGCTTCATCGGATGAGTTGATTCGATTGGGTCAGACTCAGATGTGGGTGGATCTTTGTTTTAGCCTGGAAGGTCAGGTTTATCGAGTCAGGCGTGCCCGCCAGAAATCTTTCGGGCGTAATGGTCAGCAAAACAGTTCCAGGGGCAGTCTGGATTTGCAGGTCTGGAATTCAAGCTCAAGTAACTATTTCTCCCGGTTTTCCGGGGACAAAAGCGCCTTTTCTGAGACTTCCGTTGAATCTCATATAATTGCTGCCGATCTTCAAAAAAGCAGTTCGAAAAAGCAAGGACTGCAGCTTGAGGAGGCGCTGGCGAAGGGGCGGCAAGCGTCAGGCTGGACCAGCTTGACTGCAGCCGGTATGAGGGAAACGCAAAAGCGCTTGCGCGAAATCCTGCAAATGGATTATGAAACCTTTGTCAGCAGTGTTTATTTGCGGCAGGGCAGAGCCGATGAGTTTACGATGCGCTCGGCAAATGAGAGAAAGCAAGTTTTTGCCGACATCCTCGGACTGAACTTTTTTGAACGTTTGCAAGAGCTCTGTCGGGAGTATTCCAGAGAATGCAGGGGACGAATCCAGATTCTTGAAGCCGGGCTTTCTCAAGTCGATCAGTTCGCGCTCGGCTTTCAAAGCAGCCTCGAGGAAATGGAAGCACTGAATCTTGAAATTGAAAATAACTCGAATGCGATTCTTTTGATTCTTGAGCAGGAAGAGCTCATTGCCGCCGAGCTTTCGAATCTGACGGCTTTGCAATTAAAGGAGGAAAGCAGTCTTTCAAGACGAGTCGAGCTTGAAGCCGACCTTCTTACTCTGAGACGGCAGTTTACGGAGCTTGATGAGAAGAAGTCTAAGCTTGAGCAATTGATTAAGCAAGCAGCTTTTATTGAAGCCGATTTCCGTTCTTTTGAAGAATGCAAAGAACTGGCCGAATCTTTTGATCTAAAAGCTGCCAAACATTCCGAGCTGGTTTCCCGCCGCCTGGAACTGCGTTCCCAATTGGCAATGTATCAGGGCCGGCTGGAGGTGGAGTGTGAGCATCTGAAAGCTAAGCTGCAGTCTAAGGAGCTGCGTCGAAAAGATCTGGATAAGTCCTGTCGGGATAAAGATAAGTTGGAGGAGTCTTACATTCAGTATAAACATTTACTCGAGGCGGAACTGCAAATGTCTCGCAAGAGAGAAACCTACAGTTCCATGAATGCTCGCGCTGAAGAATTGCAATCTATGATTTCTGAAGCCCGCGTGCGTTTGGAGGCACAGATACAGCAGCAAGAGATTCATCTTGGGGAACTGAGGGAGCTTCTTGCTGCTAAAGAAGAAATCAGCAAAGAGCAAAACTTGCTTAAAGCGGATCTTGAGTCCATTGATTCATATGAGCTTGAGTTTGAGCTTGTGGAAGAGAAGGGTTTGAAAATTAAGTCCGAAAGAGAGTTTTTGCAGCAGCAGATTTTGCAAGTGCAGAAGTACCTGCGTCAAAATGAAGAAAAAATGCACGAACTCTGTCAAAGCCCTGATTTGAGTTCCTGTCCGCTTTGCCGCGCAGGCATTGTAGACAGCAAGGCGGTTCTGGATCGATATGAGCTTGATAATGAAAATGCCAGAAACGATGTTCAGTCTCTGGAAATTCAAATCGCCGGAAAAGAGGAAGAACGCGAACACTTGCGAAAGCAATATATGGAGCTTCGCAAAAAACTGGAAAAGCGCAAGTCGCTTGACCGCAGAATTGGGGAGTTTAACGAGCGCAAAGCCGCTATTGAACGAGCCGAAGCAAGTTTTGCCGAGTTGCAAGACGAGCTCTCAAGCGCAAAAGCAAAGCTTGAGAAGCGAATCTATGCGACTGTTGAGACCGAAAGTCTTTTACGAATTAAGGCTGAGCTGGCAAAGCTTGATTTTGATCCGATCATATATTCGAGTTTTCAGGCTCAAATGCGTTCGCAAAGGCATATAGAAATGCGCTACCAACAAATTCAAAAGGATTTGAAAGAGTTGGATGAATTAAAAAGCGAAATCCCGAGCCTGCAAGAAGAGCTTTCATTAAAGTTGAAATTATTGCAAGAAGGCAGTTTTGGACCTGCGGAAAAACGAGAGCTGGACGAGCTGGAGCTTTCTATTAGCGAACTGGATTATCAAAAAACTCTGCATCAAGAAATCAAACAAAAACTTCTTGAGCTTATGCCGAGGGCAGAAAAAGCCAGAGACCTAAAAAGAGCCGCCGCTGAATTTCCTGATCTTCAGCGCTTGCATACTGAGCTTCAAAATATGCTGGAGACAAAGCAAAATGAGCTGAAGCGTCTGGAAAGTGAATCTCAAGAACGCGCTTTAAGTCTTGAGCATTTACAAAAGCTCAAAGCAGAGGACAGCCGGCAAAAAACGCTAAGACTTAGCTTAGAGCAAAAAAAAGATGAGCTTAAATCACGTAAGCTTTCTCTGGAAAGTCGTATCTCGCAACTTGAGCAGAGTAAAAGCGAAAATGATGCCAGGCAGGCTCAGCTTGCGGCTAATCTCAAGGAAATGTCTGAATATAATACACTTGCTGATGCTTTTGGTAAAAAAGGCTTGCAAGCAATAATAATTGAAAATGCCATTCCTGAAATTGAGGCGGAAGCTAATCGATTGCTGGCTAAGCTAACGGACAATCAAATGCATCTGGCTCTGATGACTCAACAGCGCAGTCGGCAGGGCAATGTGATTGAAACGCTCGATATCATAATCGCCGATGCACTGGGCACCCGCAGTTATGAGTTGTACAGCGGCGGCGAAGCTTTCAAAATCAACTTTGCTTTGCGCGTGGCGATGTCTCGGCTTCTGGCTCGCCGGTCCGGTGCTAAGCTTGAAACTCTGATTATTGACGAGGGATTCGGTTCGCAAGATGAGTTAAGTCGCGGCAAGATGATGCAAGCAATCGCGTCGATTCAAGCTGATTTTGCTCGCATAATAGTCGTTACGCACATAAACGAAGTGAAAGAAATGTTTCCCTTGCAAATAAACGTCATTAAAGAAGAAGGTGTTTCCAAAATTTCCATGCTGCACTGAGGAAAGCTTCAAGCTAATGTCTGTAGTCCTCGCGCTTTTGCATAAAGAGTCCGCACTGAAGCTGATGGCTGTGAAAATAATTGATAGAATAATCTTCTATGAGTGAAAATCCTTATGCGGTCTTGAAAATTCGTGATTACCGTTTTTTGCTGGTCGCACGACTTTTTGTCACAGTCGCCGTTCAAATCCAGTTTATGGCGGTGGGATGGCATTTGTATGAATTGACTCACAGTGCTCTTTACCTGGGTTTCTTAGGTCTGGCTGGAGCTGCCCCGGCAATCGGCGTGGCTCTATATGCCGGACATATGGCAGATGTGCATGATCGCAAGAGCTTGATTCTGGCGGCCAGTCTTGTTTTGACTCTTTCTTTGATTCTCCTCTCTCTTTCCTCATTTCTTTTGCCCAAACAATTAATGGTGCCGCTCATTTTCATTTCTATAGTAATTACCGGCTTCGCCCGGGGCTTTTATGCTCCGGCCGTTTTTGGCTTGATTTCCGATATTGTGCCGCGGCAGCTATATGCAAATGCCGCTGCCTGGACCAGCGCCCTCTGGCAGGGAGCAGCCATAGCCGGTCCTGTGCTGGGAGGGTTTCTTTATGTGGCTTTTGGTGCTGGTATCACCTATAGTGCGAGCTTTCTTCTGCTCCTTTTATCCTGCTTTTGTTTTCTTCTTATTAAAACGGGCAATTATGAACGAAAAGCTGTTGAAAACAACGCTCTGGAAAATATCAGGGAAGGCTTAAATTTTGTTTTTTCAAATCAGGTAATTGTAGGGGCTATGGCTTTGGATCTTTTCGCCGTGCTATTCGGTGGAGCTGTGGCACTTTTGCCTATATTTGCATCTGAAATTTTTCATGCCGGACCTCAGGTCCTTGGTATTTTGAGAGCCGCTCCGGCAATGGGTGCTCTTTTGAGTTCTAGTCTTTTGACTCATCGGCCGATAAATGAACATGCCGGGCTTTTATTTCTTGCTGCAGTTGCCGGGTTCGGACTTTCGATGATTGCCTTTGGTCTTTCCTCAAACCTTTATTTGTCATTGATACTCCTGGCTCTGAGCGGTTGTCTTGATGGAGTGAGTGTTTATGTTCGATCGACGATTTATCAACTGTTGACTCCTGCTGATATGAAAGGCCGGGTCGCGGCTGTGAACAGTATGTTTATTGGTTCTTCAAATGAGATTGGTGAGTTTGAATCTGGTTTGGCGGCACGTCTCTTAGGGCTTGTACCTTCCGTCGTATTCGGCGGTGCCATGACTCTTCTGGTCGTCGCCGTCACATTTGTAAAGGCTCCCAAGTTGCGAAAGCTGCAGATGCAGAATCTTTATGCGGAACCGCAATAGCCTTGTTCCTGAAGGCTTTTGCGTGTTTACTCCTTATTCACCTCGGCTTTCGAAAGTAACAGTGCATAAAATCAATTGACAGCAAAGGCTCATTTGTACTGAATCGGCCTTAATATTGTAATTGTTCTTCAAAAGTTCGATTCTTTATAGCACTTTTGAAAAATAACGATCGGCGGTTAGCAGGCTGCTTTGCCGCTTGATCTTGAATCTGGGAGGGCTCTTTGATGAGCGCTGACGACGAGAATCAAGATTTAAAAAGGGCTCTGGCTGCGCTGGCTGAACAGCAGCAGAATTTATTCGAGCAGCAAAATCAGCTTCTTTCTAAAATTGAAACTGCTCAAAAACGAAGCGGCAAGGATCTCTGGGATAGAGTCGGAGCAATCGCGCCCATTCTCAGCGCTTCTATATTGGCTGTCGGTGGAGCTTATTTCACCATGTCATTCAATCAGCAACAGTTGAAGTTACAAGAAGCGCAAACGATTGAGCGCTTCATTCCGCACCTTCTTGGTGATGAAAAAAGTAAGCGTGCTGCGATTCTTGCTATTTCTTCCATAGCCGATGTAAGCCTGGCAGCCAAGATGGCTTCTATTTTTGCTAGCCCCGGAACTGTTTCTGCTCTGGAGTCAATTGCCGCCAGTGATAAAGACGGTCATGACGAAAAAGCTCTGAAACAGGCGTTGGCAAAGGCGCTTGATAATATGGCCGAAACCTACAGCATGGATCGTCATTATGACGAAGCCATAATTGCATATAAGAAGGCTCTGAATCTGCAAGAACAATCGGCCGGAAGCAATTCTGCGGAGCTCATACCGAGTTTGAATCGACTTTCGGAAATTTGTATTTTGCACAAAGATTACGCGCAGGCCGATTCATTGCTGAAGAGGGCTCTTGAAATTCGCAGAAGCAGCAGTGGTCCGGACTCTTTAATGACTGCCGAGCAACTTCGCCGATTGGCGGCTCTCTATAAAGAAGAAGGGCTTGAATCAAAATCTCATGGCTGCTTAGAGCAAGCGCTTGCCATTGAACAAAAGTTTCCCGGCACCGCTTCTGGTGGCGTTGCCGCGGCCAAGGACTTGACAGTTTTGCATTCACCCGAGACTTCAACGGCTGAGAATAATGCTGAAAACGCCGAATCGGGCTCAAGTGTTGCTGAAAAATCCTCTCGTCAGGAATCAAGCGAGCATGCCGTGTTAACTGTGCCTCCTGAACTGCCGGCCGGCAGAGCACTGAATGATAATTCGAATTTGAAGACTAATTCTGAAAAGACTGGAGATAGTCAGCTTAAAGCACCTGCTCCGGAAAAAAGCGGATTTCTTGACAAAGAGCCGAAAGGGCAGAGCGATTGCAAAATTGACGCTGGCGGCTAAGTTGCTCTTATTCGGCGTTTATAAAAGTATGCTAAATTAAGAGCGCTGATTTCGGCTTTACAGAGGTTTTATGAAAGAGGCGATTCATTCTCGCAAACTGGCTGAGATTTTGATTGACTTAGAGGTGCTAAGTCAAGACGAGCTGGCCGAAGCTGCAGGCATTGCAGCTCAAATTAACTTGCCGCTCGGTCGAGCTCTGATTCTTTCCAATAAGCTGAAAGAAGATGATTTACGCACGGTGTTGCAAATTCAAGCCCTTCTCAGAGAATCCGCAGTTGATATAAATAGCGGGCGCGCTTTGTTCAGGTCCGTGAGGACGGAGAATATAAGCCTTTCTAAGGCTTTGCAAAATGCTGGGCTTTCCAATTTTGAAAGACAGATAGGTTTAGAGAAGAGTCGGCTGGCCACTCTGCTACTCGACGCCGGTCTTCTAAGCCAAGAGCAGGTTGATGAATCACTTAAGCTTGCCTATGAGACCGGAACTCCGGTGGGAAAAATGCTGGTCTCTTCCGGTGTTCTTGAGCATAGTGTCCTTGCAAGGGCGCTTGAAATTCAGGTACTGCTCAGAGAGAACAAAATGACCTATGGGCAAGCGCTGGATTTACTTAAAGCCGAAAGTTTGCGAGTTCTGCCACTGGATAAAACCGCAGAGCAGAGAGGCTTGTCAAAGCACGATTCACATAAACGAGTCCGCCTTGGCGAGCTCTTGATGCTGTCAGGGATTTTGACCGAGGGGGATATGCTGAATGTTCTGGAACTCGGGCTGACTGCACCAAAGCCGCTCGGTGATATTTTGATGGAGCTCGGTCTTATAACAACTCCCGTTTTGCAGGCAGCTTTAGGTTTGCAGAAAAGAATTTGTAATGGGGATTTTGATATAAGAACAGCCGCTGCAGCTTTGCAGGAAATGGTGACTACAGGCAGCTTGCCTGAGCTGAGTGAAATTGAAGCCGCCTCTCCGGAGGACTTGCGTCTCGGCGATTTACTCAAGCAAAGCGGCTTGGTGGACAATGACGATATTCAAGAAGCCATTAACTTGAGCTCAAGCTATCCGGCAATGATCGGTAAAATGCTGGTTGTCGCAGGTTCTATAGATGAAGGCACTCTGCTGGCCGCTTTGCGCTGTCAATTTCTAGTAAAGGCAAAGACCATCAGCGCGGATGAAGCCAAAGAAGCTCTCCGCTATGCGCAACGGCATCGATTGAGTCTAGATGATGCCCTTGAAGAGCTGGGAATACTGACGCAGTCCACAGCTAAGCCGAAATCTTAATTGTGACTGTTGCGCTTGTATCTGAATTTGTGAGCGTTGTTTCAATCCTAATTTTCATGATATTCAGATAATGAGAAGCAAAGATCTTGGGCAGAAACATAGTTCAGTAACTCCTTATAGCTTACTGGTCCTGACCGAATGCAACTGATTAGTAGCTTATCTAAAGACCAGCGTAAGCGATCTGTTTTACACCAGTAAGCGGCTATATAATGTTGCAAGTATTTGCGACTGACTCCATGGAATGACTGCCTCACAAAGTCTATGAAGTCCAGGATGCATTGATCGATCTTGTTCCTGGAGCAGAGCCGCTTGCTGTGCTTCTCGTGGTCGACTTTTCTGATATACCTATCTCCGCTTAAACGGACTGCTAGAGAACTCAGCTCCAGTATTGTTAGGCTTGCAGATAATTGGCTGGGACTGAGTCCTGTTCGCTCCAAAAGAGTATCAAATGACAGAGGCTCGTCTCCAAGCTTTTTCTGAAGCAGATACTCCTTTTCCGTCAGGAAATTCGTCAATTCACTCGGAGTGCTAGTTATTATTTCAGCCCCAAGAGGCTCTGCCCGTGTAGGTGATTGCTCTTCTTCCATTTTTTTCTGCGTATTTGTTATCTCCATTCGAGGATGCTCTCGCTGTGGAGTCTCTCGACTGCGTTTGATGATAATTGAGGAAAACATTTCAGAGGACCTTCGCTCTCCCTGCGTATTCATAGACTCAGATATTACAAGTCTGATTTTTCTTAGAATGTTCAGCGCTGATGATTGCTTGATTCCAGTAAGTCTCTCCAAGCCGGTGGAGCTAAGTGCCAGCCCCTCACTCATTAGCCACAGTGCTGCCAACCATGGTCTGACTGTTTTTGCTCCCCTGAAAATTGTTTTTGCCGTCAACCATTGTTTTTTGCCGCAGTTTTTGCAACTAAGTGTTCGTAGAGCCCTCTGTCTGTTGAAATCGGATTTGAAGCACGAGTCGCATTTGAGCAGACCTTCTCTGAGCAAGACCTCATGCAAGTACGAACAGCATGCAAATTCGCTTGGATACTCTGCTTCGAATTTTATCCAGGATTTGATGATAGCTTGCTTTTCAGGATTGCTATCACGATTATCCAAAAAGCTGTCGTAAGTGAAGGTCATAATAGCGTCCTCCTAATTAGAACGACGCTATTTCTCGAAAAAAAGTTCAAAGGTCAGAGTAAAAAGCTCAACCGATATCGGTTGAGCTTTTTACTCTGGGTCTTGTTAGGGCAAAGGGCTGGAGTGAAGCCCCCCATAAGCAAGGAAAAGATAAATCCATGTACCAATTGTGACTGCGGTGTTGAGGCTGAGGAGGCTCAGCGTCAGGATTCTTCCGATGCTTTTTCCAAATAGAGAAAAACCGCCAATAAGGAGGGCCATGATTGGAATTTCCGATGTGATTAGGTATCTTCCTTGCGGTCCACCGAGATTATAGACTGAAGCCCAGATCATCGAGCTGATGTTTATCAGCACGGTCAGCCCCAGGCAAGACCACATAAGAATTTCTGTTTTTCTGTGTGCATAGGACTTTGCTCGGAATAATCCTCTTATCCAGCCTGCTACCGCCGATAATACCAATCCGAGATAAATGAAATATATGAATTTCCATAGGTACTTGTTCATGTATCCGAATAAGCCCCAGTAACTGAAGAAACTCATTCGCCACCAACGATGATCTTTGATTATGTGAGATGCTGGCAGGTAATAGTGAATATCGCGATGGAAGGTCTTTGCCCAGCTTAGATACATGGTTTTTGTACCCATAAAATCTCCTGGGTACTGTTGAGCATTCTGTATAAACCACCAGCCGCTCAATGAGATCGCCACAAGAGCGGCAAGTAAAAATGAAAAAACAGCGCTGCCTATACTGCTTCCATGAATGAAAATCGACGAAATAAGAGCCAGGGCTAATACGGGAATTATTGCTAAGCCTGAATACTTGCTCAAGGCAAGCCAGCCTACCAGAATTCCGATTAACACAGTTCTGCGAAAAAGCAGACCGGAACTCAGTGACTGCAAAGCGAGAAAGAGCAATATACTTGCAAGAGCTGAAGATGTTGAATCGTTGTTTGCGTAGGCGTGAATAAAAGCCAGTTGCGGATGAGAGGCGATAGCGGCAGGAACAGCCAGTCTTGCCAGCTTATTTTCGCGAAATAGAAGTTTGGCTGCGGAATAAGCTGCCCAGAGCATCAGCAGCCCCATGAGGAGGCTGCCGAGTCTCTCAGTCATGGCAAGTTGCTCGGATCCGCCGAGGAATCCACAAACAACATGAGGAATATATCCTAGCTGCGGAAGCGATCCGTATACGGCAGACTCACCCCCGGCCTGAACCTGTGCGGCGCTTGGTAAGCTTAGGTTTTCTTTCAGAAATTTTATTACCCAGAAGTGAGCAAATTCGTCCGGTGCTTCACTCATCGGCACTATGAAAAGGAAAGGTAATCTGAAAAAAAGATAGATACCCGCCAGAATCAGGAATTCTTTTGCAACTGCAGCAAATGTTTCCTTGTCCTTATCCGGCGTTGAGTTTTTGATGCTTTCTGATTCCAATTGCACTCTCGTTTGCCTTAGTCTATCTGCTTCGAATCAGAGTCTGCCTTGGCGGCGTTGGGGTGTGAGATTCATTCTTGTTTTATTTCATCGAAACAATTTCAGATCCCGATTGATCCCTTTATTTCGTCGCCCATTAATACCAGATCGGCCAGGAGCCTCATCGGTTCGATATATCGAGTGTATGCCTCTTCGACGTGAATGCTGTGTTTGATAGTTTCTAAGGTGTTCCGACCCCGTTCAACATCTCTTCTGATACGCCTTGCCATCCTCTGGTCTACGGGGGTGTCGATAAAAATTCTCAAATTTGAAATTTCATCAAGAGGACTGTGAAAAGCGAATATCCCTTCAACCACTACTATGCCATTAGTGGGAGCCGGAATCATTTGTGTTCCCATCCGTCTGCTGCTGCGCATGTCATATACTGGTATCCAAACATCCTCGCCCTTTTGCAGGTTTTGGCATGCCTCGGCACAGGCTTCCAGATCTACTGCGGAGGGATGGTCGAAATCGTAGCTGCCGTCAGGATTGAGGTCTAGCTTGTCCAGGCTTTTGTAAAAGTGGTCGGTGGCGACAATCGCTGCTCCTACGAATTTCCTGGCCAGGGTTGATTTCCCTGAGCCGGAACCGCCGCAGACAGCGATAATTTGCGCAGAACGTTTTCTCATCTTTACCAGCCGTTTATTTCACGGGATTTAGCTATGCCATGAATTAGACTAGATGAGCCCGAAAGAGAGATCAAGCCCTCTTGCTAACTCAAAATTATGGGCATTTAGATATAGGTCGGATTTGATGCTGAAAGTCGTTTTAGCCTTAGTTTCTCTGTTGATTCTTCTGGCTCCTGCTTTAACCTGGTTCTTTGCTCAAAGGCCGGTGCCGTCGCTGGAAGGACTTTCCGAGATTAGCGGTTTGCAGCGGCCGGTTTTGCTCCGCTATGATTCCCGTGCAATTCCTTATATAAAAGCCGACAGCGATGAAGATTTGTATGCGGCGCAGGGTTATGTGACCGCTCGTGAGCGCATGTTCCAGATGGATATTTTGCGCAGAACGGCGGAAGGTCGTTTAGCCCAGATTTTCGGTATAAACGCCCTCTCGACCGATCGCTTGATGCGCACTATCGGCTTTGAGCGTCTGGCATTAGACGAACTCAAGTATCTGAGCGCTGAATCAAAGCTGGCGCTTGACGCATATTGTCGAGGGGTCAATGCTTATCTTGCAGAAAGTAGCGATAAACTGCCGTTCGAATTCAGTGCCCTTGGCTACAGACCTGAATCGTGGCGCCCGGTTGACACTCTAGCTCTGATGAAGTACCTGAGCTATGAACTTGATGAGTCCTGGAAGCTCGATGAACTGCGCTGGCAGATTACAAATAAAGTCGGCGACAATCTAGCTGCTCGCTTGTTCAATGACAATCTGGCGGTTTCGTCCTGGAGTCCGGAGCTAGCAGCTAATAAAATTTCAAGTTCCGAGCTCAAAGACTCAAAAAACAAGTTCAAGGCGCAAGACCGCGAACTTGCTGAAAAACTGTCCAGAAAACTGGCTCAGCTTCCGGAATTTATGCCAAAAAAGGATCCTTCCTGGGGAAGTTCGGCCTGGGTTCTCTCACCGGCTTTTTCCAAATCTGGAGCTGCTATGTTGGCCGGGGATAAGCACAGCGCTCTCAGCTGCCCGGTTGAATATTTCATCAGCTGTTTGGTCTCGCCGAATCTGCATGTCGCCGGCGCCTGTATACCGGGGGTGCCGGGGGTGCTTTTCGGACGCAACAAAATGATTGCCTGGTCGGCCGCTTCCATGCATGCCGATGTGCAGGATCTTTTTGTGGAGCATTTTGCTTCTGAGCAAGAAAACAAATACAAAACTCTGAGCAAAATCGAAACAGCCAGCGAGTTCAGGGAGGCTATTCCTGTTCGCTTCGGCAAAGATGTGGAGCACAAAATTACAATTACTCGCCATGGTCCGGTTCTTTTGAGAGACAAGGAAAGTGCAATTACTCTCTCCTGGTCGGGATTTGAAAATCGAAAACCATGGCTTAACACCATATCCAGTATCAATAGAGCTGCTAACTGGACTGAATTCAATCAGTCGCTTTCCAAATATTCTGCGTCTCCGCAGCTCTTCGTATATGCAGATAAGCGCGGCAACATCGGTTGCCATGCGGCCGGCATCATCCCTGTGCGAGCCGGCGGCGGTGATGGCTGCACTATGACTGAAGGGTGGTTGGCAAAAGGCGAGTGGGTTTCTTCGGTACCTTATGACTCTTTGCCGCAATCTTACATGCCGAGTGGCTCTCAGGGAAGAATATCCGGTGATTTCTGTGTTGCAGCCGGGCAAAGGCTGGCAAGCTCTTCTTACTTGTGGGGTCATCAGTGGTCGCCGCCTTATCGAGCCAACCGACTGGCTCTCTCCTTGCCGAAAGCGAAAACCGCACAGAAACTTGATCTTTTCGATTTCAATGCTTATCAGGGCGATGAATTAAACATGCTTGCCGGCTACGTGGTTTCCGAGCTGAAAAAATCCATTGATGCCAATAAATCTATTGATGCAAGCCAGAGCAAAGCAATGGAGCTCATGCAGCATTGGGACTTCTATATTAAACGTGATTCTGCCGCGGCAGCTTGCTATGAGTCCTTTGTCGGAACACTTGCACGTCGCTTGCTTGAACCGAAACTAGGGAGGGATTTGACGAATCAATATTTTCAGAACTGGCCTCTCTGGATAACTTTTGTGGAGGATTACTTGCGCCATAAGCCGAAAGATCTCCTGCCTTCTGAAGAGCGCTCTCATGACACTTTCATGCTCACAACCTTTGCAAAAGCAAATACTCGTTTGAAACTGCTCTTAAAGTCTGAGCAGGTCGAAAACTGGACTTGGGAAAAGGCGCATCAGGGCAAGTTTCGTGCGCTTGGTCTGAGCGGCATGAAAGAACTGAGTTACTTAAGCTCTGTTCTTGACATACCGGCGCAAGGATTGGGTGGTGATGCTGATTGCCTCAACGCTTGCGATGTTGATCGTGTGCCGGTGGACGGTATATTTCCCAGCAAGAATGGACCTTGCGTTCGGCTCTTAATTGATCTGGCTGATGATGATGTTATTTACGGAAATCTGGCTCTCGGTCAGTCTGGACATTTCTTTTCGCCTTACAGGCAAGACCAGCTTAAATCCTGGCTGCGTGCCGATCCGCTTCCGATCGCATTTTCTGAAGCTCAAATAGACAAACAATGCCGGCAGAAATTCTATCTTTCTGCACCGGGATACAGATAATTGAGGAATAACTGATGCCGAAAGTTCTGGTTGCAGATGAAATTAGTTCCGAGGGTCTGGAGATCATGAGACGCTCGGTGGAAGTTGACTATCTTCCAGAAGTCAGTGCCGAGGAGTTACTGAAGATTATCAACTCTTACGAAGCGATGCTGGTCCGCAGCCGCTGCAAAGTTACTCGTGAAGTTCTGGAAAAGGCAGACAAATTGCGAATTGTCGGTCGGGCAGGCGTTGGCGTTGATAACATTGATTTGCAAGCTGCCACCGAAAAAGGAGTGCTTGTAATTAATTCGCCTGAGGGAAACACTGCCAGTGCGGCCGAGCACACTCTGGCTCTGATGATGGCGCTCTCAAGGCAGATTCCGACTGCGGATGCTTCCATGAAAGCCGGTCGATGGGAGCGAAATAATTTTCTCGGCTCTGAGCTTTTCAATAAAACTCTTGGTGTCATAGGGCTCGGCAAGATCGGCAGCCGTGTTTCTCAAGCTGGCCAGGCCCTTGGAATGAAAGTAATCGCATATGATCCGTTTATGAGTGCAGAGCGTGCTCGTGAATTGAATGTGCGGGTAGTTACTCTTGATGAAATCTGGGAGCATGCAGACTATATTACTTTGCACATTCCTAAAACGCGCGACACCACAGGGCTGATCAACGCCGACGTACTGAAGCGCATGAAAGCCGGAGCTCGCATAATCAATGCTGCTCGAGGAGGGCTTATCGATGAAGCTGCTCTTGCAGAAGCAATTAAATCCGGGAAAATCGCCGGAGCCGGTCTTGATGTGTTTAGCGAGGAGCCATTAAAAGAGTCGCCTTTAAAGGAACTTGGCGCAAAGGTTGTTTTGACGCCTCATCTTGGTGCTTCCACCGAGGAAGCTCAGTTTAATGTCGCAATTGATATTGCCGAGCAAATCAGCGATTATCTTGCCGGAAAGCATGTTCGTAGCCCTGTCAACATGCCTTCCATGCGTCCTGAAATTTTGAAAGCGCTCGGCAAATTCGTCTGGCTGGCGGAAGCCATGGCTGCCGTAGCGGGCGAGTTTTTGCAGGGGAATATCCGAGAGCTTGATATTGTTGTAAGCGGTGAGCTCGCATCTAAAGATACGGCACCGCTGGCAACGGCAGCTCTTAGAGGCTTGTTTGCTTCGCGCATGGAAGGAGTTACTTATGTTAATGCACCAATTGTGGCTAAGAATCATGGGGTGCATGTCAGGCAATCCAGTCTTGGTTCGGACGGCGACAGGGCTGAGATCAGTCTGACTTTGAAAGGCGATAACGGGGAGTCCTGTCTGACCGGTACCGTGCTGGCTCACGACGAGCCGCTGATTATCAAGATAAACGACTTCCCTGTGAATTTGACGCCGCAGCGCTACATGCTGTTTACAAGCCATAGGGATCAACCGGGGATGGTGGCAAAAGTTGCCGGCATACTTGGTCAGTTTGATATCAATATCAGTACCATGTCGGTAGCGCGTCTGGGTGTCAGAGAAGAAGCCGTTATGGTGATGGGGCTTGACGATCCGCTAAATAAGCGGCTCTTGTCTGAAGTCGAGTCGGCTGCCGGTATTCATCTGGCTCGCTTTGTATCACTTGATCATTTACCTCAAGAAACAGTTAAGCTGAGGTGAGCTATGTGGGCTCCGGCAAGGAGACTTCTTGTTCTTCTGACGATAAGTATCGTTTTAAATTTGCTTTTCAGCAGTGGATTTTCAGCGGTACTGGCTATTGATCTTGAAAATATGGTGAAAGAGGGCATAAAACAACAGCTCCCGACTTCGAACCCGAGCTTGCAACCTGCCATTAAAGTTGAAAGAAAATCACAGAAACTGGAAGATTTAATTCCTCGCCAGGATATTCCTTATAGCTTTCCGCCCATGATTCCACTTCAGGGCATTAACATAGCCGGCCTCGGTCCAAAAGCCATTCTCAGCCTGGGCGAATTTTATTTTGTAGTTAAAGCCAACAGCGATGCGCTGAAAATGAGCGAACTTTACAAGGCAAATCGAGCTGCAAGCAAAGCTAACTATGTGACTATTGACTGTATCATCCATCCCTACTTGGGCTTTGTTAATCGAATACAGGCGGAAACAATAAAGCATCATCTAACGCCGCTCGTCAAACAGTTGCTGCAGGCTATGTTGAAAGTGGCTTTAAGCGATTACAAGCAAGCCGAAGACCCTGAGCTTCGGGCTGATATCGAGAGCAACATCGCTTTCATTGCTTTGCCGCTTAAAGTTCTGGACTCGAGTTTTGTGATACCGGCGTTGGGGCGAGTGCCGCAAATGGTACAGGCTGATTATGATGCTCTGGTTTTTGCGCGCTCCGGGCCCAGTGCTGTTTTTGATCGCTACGAAGACTTTTCGGTATATCGTCCGCAGGGATTTTATCGCTCCAGCCCCGAGCTCATAAATTTCTACAGAGTTAAAACCTGGATTTCCAGGCTGAGTTATCCGCTGAATGATGTCAGCTACGAAAATGGCGGAGTTCGCGGAAACAATTTCAGGCGCTCGGTTCTTCTGTATCGTTGCATCGACCTTGGCCGCATTGATGGAAAGCCGGCTTTCGACAGCTGGATGCGTTAGTTAAAGGCATTTTCTTTCTGGGCTCTCAAGTTGAGCACTGGCAGGAAAAAAATCTCTACGCTCATGACTATAAGTCTGTTTTTAAGAGCAATCCGCTTGATCTGGCCAGATCTCTGTCGGCGCTTTCAGAACCGCTTTATCGCACGAAATTGCTTCTGGCAGTGAGAAAGCAAAAACCGCTAAGCCTTGGTTCGACGTCGATATTTGATATCGAAGAAGCGCAAACTGCTCGCGAGTCCAGCGCCGCTTTTCGTTTTATTCCGGAAATCGGCTCTCCCGAAGAGCCCTGGTTGCGCTGGGTGGCAGCTCATTATCCTAAACCCGGGCTGAACACAAATGTGTTCCCGGTTGCGCTCTTGGACCTGAATGCCTGGGGTGCCCCTCAGGCCGGAAATTTTATATTAGACAGCAGCTGGGCTATGGACGAGAACATGCCTAAAACCGTGAGCGAGTTGAAACGCTGGGTTTTGCGACGAGCACTGGCTGGGCAGGTTCAACCTGTAGACTGCCGAATCTGGAATTTACTTTCGCCCTCATGGCGCTTGTTGCCGGAAGGAATTCAAGCTGCATTGCGAGGAGAGATGTGGGCTAACCGGCGGCTTGAAACTGCATTCTCGGCCTGGCTGGACAGCAAAACTACTATTGCACCGCTGCACTATCCCAACCTCAGGACTTCTTCTAATCAGACTCTTTCCGGCGCAGCATTTAGCGCAGAATTCGGGATTGAAGATAAGTTGCCGGATGCACAGAGCAAAACAGAAGCTTCAAAAGCCGGAAATCCCTCAATGAAAAGTTCAGCATCTGCGGCTCTTAATGCTACTGCTCCGCAAGCAGCACCGGAACGGAAAGTCAAAGCCGTTGCTGCACGTCGTGCGGCTCGGGGGCATTTTCTTGACCCCTGTCCGGATTTCTATGAGAGATTGCTTGCCGATACGATTCGAATCGATAAAGATTTAACAGCTCTTGGATTTCCTCTTGATCCCAATTTGAAGCGGGGCTTAGACGATTACAATCGCCTTTTTCAGCGCTTCTTGAAAATCAGCAGAGATGAAATTGAAGGTAAGCCTCTCCTGATTCAGGATTTGAGTTTGCTTTCCAATATTGATCTTATTCTTGAGAAGATCGATCTGCCACTGCCGGCAGTGATTTCTTTTGCTGCCCAGGTGGCGCCGAACAAGGATTTGAATAATGCTTCGAAGAAGGGCGGCACTGTCTCAGAAAAGGGTCCGGAGCAGGGCGGCGATCTAAATGCCGGCTATTCGATGGCGCTAGGTCGGCCGGGCTTACTCTATATTATACTCATGAATAAAAACACCAAAGAATGGACACTGGCTCGTGGTGCCGTATATACGTATTATGAGCAGTATGGCAGCGCTTTAACGGAAGAGCAGCTTTTGCAGAAAATAGATCAGGGCAGTATCCAGTCACCATACTGGACTGAGCGCTTCGACCTTTTGCAGGCCGAGAAAAAATAGCTGAATTTTGTGGAGTTAGATTTCCGTTAAGCTCCTGTAAGTGTCCGGTTATTGATCAGTTAGGCTTTCAGCTTCGCTTCTTTTCGTGCCTGATTTACTGCTAGGCTCAATAGAAAGACTTGCACATAAATTCCATAGAGGACTGAAATGATTATCAGCAGTCAATCGGCTTGTTCAGCGGACCTTAGCCCGGTGAAACATTGCAACTTGAATTTTTGGCTCAATTATTTTGAATCGAATCGTAAGCTGCGTGAAGGAATCGCTCTGCCCGGCGATTTGTTTTTGAATGAGGAATTGAAGCCTGTCCTCTTGCGTTCTTTGCAAAGATTTCAAATAGGTGAAAGCGGTGACGGCAAACATTTGAAAAAATATGCCCTAAGAGTCAAGGACGAACGGTATCTTCGAATAATCAATTTTTTTATCAAAGAAGAACAAGAGCACGGAAATCTTCTGGCACAAGTGATTTTAAGTTTTGATGGGAGCTTGCTGAATTTTCACTGGTCGGCGCTGGCTTTCATTTTTTTGCGCCGGATTTTTGCTTTGAAAACAGAAATTTTGGTTTTACTAATTGCCGAAATAATCGGGAAATGTTTTTATCGCTGCCTGGCTGAGCGGCTGCCCGATGAGCGTTTGCGTTATCTTTTTGCTCTCATTGTGCTGGATGAAGTCGCTCACCTTGAATTTCACGGCGAGTTTTTGGCCGAGCGTTTTCAAAATTATCCGGCATTTCTAAAAATCTCGATTAAACTGCTTTACAGCTTCGTTTTTAGAGCTGCGCTTGTCGTTTTTCTTTTTGATCATGCTGCTTGTCTTGAAGCTCTTGCGGTTTCAAAAAAGGAATTCTATGAACAGGCTTTTCGAGAGTTCAGGCGATCGCTTGCCTTGATTTTTTAAGGCATTCAATCGAGCAGCTCTTTTAATAGTTCGGGAAACTCCTCGCCTCCTAAATCGCTTTTGCAAAAATGACCATAGTTGTGGAATTCTCGATATTCGATTGCTTCAATGGAAGTCCTGATTAAACGTACACTTTCTTGAATGCCGGCCGCATCATTATCGGAGTTGAATAGGATTATTTTGCGGCAACGGTTTGCTAGATTTTTATCTATTTTAAACTCGAAAAAATCTTCAGTGGATTTTCGCTCCGGATCAATCCAGGGTGCTACCAGAGCCAGCTTATCTATTTGCAAGTCGCTGTTTTCGCTCAAGCAACGCAATAGAAAGCCTGCCCCGCAACTATGTCCGATTAACAAACTTGCGCGATTCAGTTCAAAGCGCTCGAATTCCCGATGCCAGGAGCGCCAGCGAGGTGCATATGCTTCAGGCATTTCCGGTGCCTGCGCAATGTAGTCTTTTAGAATTAGTTGCTTTTGTATCCAGGGCAACCAGTGGTGATTACTCGGCGAAGGTTCTTTTGGGTCTAAATATTCATGGCGACTGGGCATGCCGTGAATAATAAGTGCCGTTTTCATGCTGGCTTAGCGCTCCCTCAAAAAATATAGTACAAGACTAGCTTTTAAGCCGGTCGCGTTGTGAACTTATATGGCAGTCTGCCATAATGTTCCTGTGCCCCGGAATCTTTTCATTTATCCATTTATTTAGCTGACAAATCGTGAATTCCTGCAAAATTAGAAATCTGCATATTGCTGCTCTGGCTTCTTTTTTCCTTTGCTCTGCTGCAGCGGGCTTTGCCGCCGCAGTCAATCAGCTGGATTTAAGTTCGCCTCTAAGCATGTGCCTTGGAAAGGATGCGGTAGATGCAAAATCTATTCTGCAAAATTCTCTGGAAAGAATTCACGGCATTAAAGCTTATTCCCTTGAAACCGTGCTTACTACATATAGCGATAAAGGTCTTGTAGTTGAGACCGGCAATCTTTATTTCAAGAGCCCGAATTTGCTGCGCTTTGAAGTGCTGAAAGCCGGATCTCGCAGCGGCTCCGTTCTTGTGCGGGAAGCTGACGGCAAGATTGAGGGGACGATGGGCGGATTTTTGAAAGGTTTGAAAGTGAGTTTCTCTCCTGCTTCCAAGTTGCTCAAAAGCGCAAACGGTTTTAGTATTTTGGATTCTGATCTGGAAACTTTGCTTTCTAGGCTTTACAAAAACTCAAATCCTCAAATGAACTGTCTGGCTTTAAAATCGCCCGAAATAGTCGAACTTCTTGAAAGTGACGGCGACGTAGCTGAGCGAGTTGTTTTTGATTCGGAACAGGACATTCCCAGTCAATGGAGTATCTTCAGAGCTAAGAAACTTTTTTCAGTCTTGAAGCTCTCTAACCTGAAAACTAGACCTGAACTCACAGATGAATTTTTCAGTCTTGGTTCTCGTAGCTCAGCCAAGTCTTTGGATGAAGAATCGCCGCCGTCCGTGCTGCTCAGTCTTCTAAAGAACCCCAGGCTCAAGCCCGATCTTTCACTATTTCAGTCCTTGCAAATGGAGCTTCAGGCTATTAGCAACGCTCTTTCAACTCTCGAGCGAGTCAAAAAAGAAAGTAAAGTCGCTTTTGCAGAGGAAGCTTGCGATTTCGCAAGCCGTGCCACAGTGCTCAATTCGACGCTCAAAATTGAATCTGCCCTGACTTTAATGGAGCCATTCGGATTGACTTTGCAATATATGTCCGAAGCAAAACCGCAGTCGGCGGAGTGGAGCAAGAGCTGGACTGCTGCGCTTCAGGCTCTCAATGAGTCGGTAGATGAGCTTATTGAAGAATGCCAGCTGGAATACCCGAACTTTGAGAAGATTGAGAAAGAGCGCGTTAAAATTGCTGCTCTCTTGCTTGAATTGAAAAACACTCTGCAAAAAGCAGAAGCTCTGCTCTAGAGAGGCTTTGCTTCATCTTTTATGCTGCTCAGTCTTTTGCAGCTTCGGGACTTATAAGCTGTGATTTGGTATTGCAATCTGAGTTTGTGGTCGATATCCTTGCATTCCAGTTCCAGCATGGAGAGCTCTTCTTTGCGTTTCTTGAGCGACTTCTCAAGATTGAGATGCCTGAATCTTGCCAGTGGATTCAGTGGGTTGTTGATAATGTGACTGCTTTCCACAAATAAATCGTGTGATTCCTGGAAAAATTTTTGATATTTGCTCTGTAGTTCTTTTGTTTCCGGCGGCGCATTCAGACTGCCAATTTCTTTTGCCGCCCTTTCATAACGTGTTATTTGTGCTTTTAAAAGCTTCTGTGCTGAAAATCTGCCAAAACCCGGAAGCAGTACAAAAATGCCTTTATTTAGGAGCTCTTTGGCTTGTTTACTTTCGGATGCTTCCATTTCTGCTTCCTGCCTTATCTGGTCGTATTTTGCAAACCAGCTTTTGACCGATTCGTGATTCTCGGAGGCGCTAACATCGGCATTGTCAATTTCAGAATGCTTGCTGCTGCTTTTGCTCTCTTCCGCTGCCATTGCTATGAAATCCGGCGGGCTGGCAATAGCAGTACATAAGAAGCATGCAAGAAGCATGAGCATCTCTACTCTTTTATCGCTTTTTCTAGCCTTAAGGGCTTTCATAAGCCAGCTTCTGCTCCTGCTTTCTCTCTTATTTTTGAGACTAGCAGATATTTCAGTCATTTCCAGCAAGTTTTTTTTATGGCAAGATTTCTAGTTCTTTTTCTTGGTTTTGGCTGACTTTGAACTAGTCTCGTCCTTGCCTGTCTTTTTATCGTCGGCATCCTTGGAACCGTTAGCAGTCTTGTCTTTCATGGCAAACAAATATTTGAGATTCCAGGCGATTTCCGGGTCATCAGGCGCAATTCTTGCAGCTTGCTCAATTTCCTTTTTAGCTTGCTCTTTGTCGCCTTTGTAAAACAGGGCTACAGCCGCGTAATAATGAGCGTTAGCATTCATCGGGTCGAGCTCCATGGCTTTTTGATAATGTTTAAGAGCTTCATCGAAATCACCTTTTGCAGCGTAAGCTCTGCCCAGTCCTACCCTGGCAGGGGCGAACTCTTCGTCTTCTGTATCCGTCACTAATTGTTCATAGTCGGAAAGAGCGTCCTTGTCTCTAACTGCTGCGGCTTTCATGAATTGATCAACAAATTTGTCTTTGATTTTAGGCTTCGGACCATAAATGAGTTCTTCAAGTTTAGGTGAAAGTTTTGCAGGAACACCTTTTACTTCGCCCAGCGTCACCTCTGCAAAAGTACGGCGATCGCCGGCAGGCACCTGGCCGGGAAGTTCGACTATACCCTCTTTGAGGGTTGTATCCGTCGGGTCGGCGATGCGAAAGGAGATTTTCATATGCTTGATAGGCGCCGGGTTCAAATTGATGATTTCGATATTGACAAGTGCATTGTTGTCCTTCATTTGCGGTTTTTCAAAATGCACTTCCACATTTTCTTTTGCAGTGATGTTGTCGTAATTCAGTAAATAAGTAGCAAGAAAGTAAAGTCCGTAGCAGCCTCCCAGACCGAGAGCTATTACCACCCATTTGAAGACTCCGGCGCGCACACCACCGGCGGTGCTTGATTTGGCCTGATTTGCAAAAAAGTTTGTTTTGAGTCCACCGGCATGACTTGCTGAAGAATCATAATGATCTTCTCTTAAAACCGGTTCAATGCCGAGTGCACGCAAACCTGCTATGGCATCGGAATTGTCCGGGTCAAGCTCCAGAACTGCTTCGTACTCTCTAATTGCGTCATCGGTCATACCTTGAAAATGGTATCTTTTAGCAATTTTCAAGTGTTCTAAGGCAGACAATTCCGGCATTTCTTGCTACTCCCTTTCTCTTAAGTTCCTTCGTTTTAAAGCGGCTGGCCGTCCACTTCAATTCTGTGCTTTTGGCACCGGCGAGCGGAAATTGTTCACATAGTCCAATCTTAACTGACCGTCGTTATCCTGGTAATACTGTTGCAATATCTGATCAAAACGCCAGCCGTTCGTGGCCAGCATATTTGCTCCGTGCTGGCTCAGTCCTCTAGAACCGTTACCAGGCCCACGATAAGTAAAGACCCAGTACGGACCCTGTTCTTGTACATCGAGGATACCGGCTGTGGAAAAACTCAGCATCTTAGCCAGCGCGACACCATAAACTTCCCGAGATTTTTTGACTCCCATTACTTGAATTGATTGCGCATTGCCGTTTGGATCCCAGCGTTTTACAGTGACACCGACAATCTTTGCTACGCCGGTGATTTTTTCAAGACGAGCTTTATCTACATTGGATTTGCGAATATTGAGATTCTCGTATTCATCACCAACCCAGGCCCGATAGAAGCCGGGTTTTACCTTGCCTGAGTCTTTTAGAATCAGTCCTCGAGTTAACTGCACTGCTTGAAACGTGCTGGCGGCCTCTGCTCCAAGCCCT
>JAIEPM010000035.1 GCA_019748395.1 Candidatus Obscuribacterales bacterium | reverse complement strand
ACTATCGCGCAATGGCGAGGCCCAAGCAAGAAGTCATGAGCCCGTTGGGTTTTTCGCACGAATCCTTACCATGGGTGAATATGGCCATGTTTGTGGCAAGGGTTGTTTTGCCGACGCCGCCTTTAATGCCACCGCTTACAAATATCATCAATGCATCTCGCACATGCAGGGTTTGCAGTTCTTGGGAAGATCGCCCAATGATATCATCTTGAATTCTTATCGATATCATAATGGCATCATTATGAATTCAGATTATGGCGACATGCCAGCACCAGCTTGCTCCTTTGTTGTGAGAATCCGTGCTTCAGAAAGAAAGTCGTCGCGGACGGGGCCAGGATAAGTCTGGTTGGCTACATTTCATATCGTCCATCTGTTGTCAGATGGTGTCGGTTTCGCTATTGAGGACGGCAGCGGCGACAATGTGCGTGAAGCGTAAATTCCAGGCGATCATGCTGGTAATCAAAGGTAGAGCAGATACTTTCGGCAAGGTTGTTGAGGTAAGCTTTCTCAAACTCAATTGTTTGCCCGCAATTGACACAAGTGATTCGTCCGTGTGGCAAGTGTTCACGTTTCCACTCATAATGAATCCTATTGCCATCGTCATATTGGACTACGGTGCCGGTTGCAACAAGCTTGTGAAGAATTCGATAAACAGTGCTTAAGTGCAGGGAGGCGCCTCGCTCCAGGGCCAATTGTTTGATGTCTAATGGAGACAGAGGCTGTCCTGGCGATGTCTCTTGTAGAAGCTCAGTTACTATCTGGAGGTGCGTCCTGGCGTATTTGAAAATGTCTCCGTTGGTCACGCGGTATCTTTGCAAGAAGCGAAAAGCAGTTCTGACGCTGATTTCAATGCCAATACTGGCGCCTTCTATTTGCAATTCCTCGGCGGATATCTGCGGATTTCTTTGTACAAGGTCGAGGAGCCTGTAGCTTTGCTCCCAACGTAGAGGTCCACGTTTGGTGCGCCTCTTCATTTGGTCCGATTGGTCATCATTGTGATTCATAGATACAACGCGGCGTGCAGCGAACATGTTCAAGACTTTCCTTTTCGGCATTTCTCGCAGATAGAACGAACTATGAATTCAATGCGATTGAATTCATAACCAAAGCGCAGGCTAATTTGTTGGCCAATTTCATCCAGATAGTCTTGATGAAATTCAATGGTGTTGCCGCATTCTATGCATGTGAGGTGTCCATGATGTTCTTCTCCTCGTCTCCATTCGTAAAACTTTTGCCTTCCCTTGCCAAATGCCAGTACCAGCCCGATAGCAGTGAGGCGATCGAGGACCCTATAGACTGTTGCTTGATGCACCGAATAGTTGCAACCCTGAGCCCGTTCTCTAATTTGAGTAGCTGTTAAGTGCTCTCCGGGAGCCGCGTCTTGAAGTATGGTAGCGACAATTTGAAGACATCGCGAATCGCTGTTTTCCAGCTTGCCACCACTTTGCTTAAATGCTCGCAGAGCGCGGTAAGCAGCCAGCAGACCCAGCTGAATGCCGTAATCTTGCGCGCGGCGTTGCAACTGTTGAGCGGACAAGTTAGGCTCTTGCTTTAAAATCCGGAAGAGTTGTGTCTTTTTGTCCAATCGCTTCGATGTTTTGCGATTTTTCGGGATACGCATAACGGATGTTTTCTTCGTAGCCCAGGAAGTAGTAGGGAACACAGCTTCTGCTGGTGGCACAGCGGCCACAGCAGCCAGCCCTGTATATCGGTCCTTCCTGGTGGCTGCTGACGACCATGTAGAGCGGCATATGAGAGGGTCCATCAATAACTGTTCCATCGAGCGGTCCACCGATAAGTTCAACAACCATTTGTAATTACCTCGCTAAATTGACTTGGACAGAACGGTTACAAGGTGAGCCGCGAGCAGCTTGGTTTATAGGGGTACCTGTTACTTGGTCGATCGCCATGTGCATGTCTTCCATAAGACTATTGATGCGAGCCACAAGTCTGGCTTTGCCTTGTCTTTCGGCTCTCAAACGAGCGATCAAAAGGGACGTAATCATTCGATTCAATCTGCGAATGTGTGGGTCATAAAGGCCGTAGGTGAGCGATAGAATCACATGCCTTGAGCTGCGAGTGTTCATATTGATCAAGCGCAGCCTGTGCAGTGAATCTTCAGGCAGTTCTAGCAACCATTCCTGAATGGCCGATCGAGGAGCTTTCTTTATGGGTAAGGGATTTGATTTCATGCAGTGCACGCCAGTGCAAGTTGTTGACGCACGATGCTAGCCCATGCTCTGATGCGTTTTTCAGTAAGTTCCGGCTGATTAACTTCATCGATGACCAGACCGATGAAGTAACCATCAACGAGCGATTCGGATTGAGTAAATTCAAAGTCTGCGGTTGGAATGCAGTCAGCAATTACTTGTCCGCCTGAGTCGGAGACCTTGTCATATAGCTGCTTCATGCCACTTGCAAAGGTATAGCTGTACCCGAACTGGTCACCGAGCGCAAAGAGTGCAACTCGCTTGCCGGCGAAGCTTATGGAGTCCATTAGAGGCCAGAAGCGTTTCCAGTCGTCCGTGAGCTCGCCATCACCATAAGTAGCTCCACCCAACACGAGGAAGTCACAGGCAGCCAGCTCGTGCGGCTGCGCATACTGAATGGATTTGACCTCGGATATAAGGCCATTCAAATGTTTTCGTATTTTGCGAGCTACGCCAGTCGTGGTGCCAGTTTGGCTTCCGTAAAAGAGTTTCCCCATAGTTATGTGTATGTCTTTCTCCTCTAAGGAATGTCGGCGAAATGCTTGAATCCAGCTTCTACAGCAGGACAAAGCCCTGCTGCCAAAGCGGCGCAGTTTAGTAAGCATGAAGGTAAAACCCGCCCAGGGAGCGAGCCTCCGCCCCCTGACTACCGTTTTGTTTGTCATCGTACTTTACACCACCAAAATCGTTTTGCGAACAATTCTCAATAACGAAATCGAGAAGGCTGTCATTGGCGGCCGGGTAGAACCAGTATTTTGGGGATTTTTAAAATCTTCATATTGAGAGTTACTCGCAGATTTCGATATCACCCTGACGGCTTTATTCGTTGACAGTGCCCTGAGAGGCGTTGTAAGTTGGTTGCTCGCTAGTTGAGAGTCTTTCTCAATTAGCCGGTAAGTGGTGACGTGTTTAGTAAGGCAATGAGTTGGTTCTTTGCTTCGGCAATCCCGGCGGATCTCAAGAGAAGGTATATGCAAGAACTAAGTACAGTAGAACGCAGACAGTCGGCAGGGTCCGTAACGCGGCTGAGAAGGGCTGGATTCGACACGGTGTTCAGCCGTGTTGATGAAGCTGTTGATGATCTGGCGGAAATTGCCTACCTAATAGAGGGACTCAAAGTTAGCGTGGACATGGCTGGCGATGCGGGCACCAAGTGGCAGAGTGATTTTGAGCAAAACATTGAATCGATAAGAAGACGGCAATCCAGGTATCTTGATCTTGTTGAAAGAGCAAGTCGTTGGGGTACTTCAGATCAGCTTTTGAGATTGTTCAACAGTGTGCGGCAAGAGTATCTGTCCATAAAATCGGCTTTGCGACTGGGCTATCGTCAACGAGGACCAATGCAATGCGCGGCAGATTGGCAAAGCCCGATCTATTCATCCTCGTTTGCAATGGAGGAGAACCGGCTATCAGATGGAATTACTGAGCATTCATGGGACTATAAACGTGATGGTCATCTGGACGCACTGGTTTACGAAACAGCATTCGCGAAAGAATACTGCGCGCATTTGGGCTCGAAACAGTTAAAGGCTTACCTAACGAATAGTGGTATGGCAGCGTTCACCACTGTCCTGCATTGGTTGGCGCATGAAATGCACTTAGGTGGGTCAACACTTGCATTGCAGCCAATGTATTTCGAGAACCTGCATTTAGGACAAGCATTTTTCCCTTCGACAACTCAGCTACATCCATCTTCACCTAATGAACTGCTGGATTACCTGCAGGCTGAGCGTCCTTCTGTGGTGTTGTGTGATGCAGTGACCAATTGTGGAGAAGTCATCTGGCATGATTTCGAGACTATCTTGCATTGGGCTTCAGAAGAGGCAGATCACCAGCTAGCGATAGTGATTGATACAACATGCCTGCCATGCGTTCTCCTTCCATCACGGTTGCTAACAGGATTGCCGGAAAATGTAATGGTAATTCTGGTCGAAAGTCTTGCAAAACATCATCAGTTTGGCATGGATACGGTAACCGGCGGGATAGTAGTGAGTCACATGGAGGAAGCTCTTCAGGATAGTTTCCGGAAGACGAGAGCCCGCTTGGGGACAAACATTGCTGATGGCAGCGTCGGAAGCTTGCCTGAGCCAAGCAAGCCAAGATTGATTAGGCGCATGCAGCGTCACGCTAGAAATACACGAGTGCTTGCGGAGCATTTAGAGAACGAAGCTGGCAGGCAGGCAGGAGCGATAGAGTCGATATCGTGGCTTTGTGCAGGTACTCCAGCCGCGCCTTGGTATCGTGGAACTTGTTTGACATTGAGGCTTCGCAAGGCATTTCGCTCAATTGATTGTTATAAAGAATTTGAACGAAGAGTGCTTGAGCTGGCAAGAGCCAGGAATCACCCGATTGCCTTTAGTACAAGCTTTGGTTTTGATGTCTCACGTCTATACGTGACAGCGCCAGCAACAAGGTTTGAAGAACCTTTTCTGAGAATTTCTGTCGGCACTGAAACAAAGGATCAGATTGATTGTCTGTCAGAGATTCTGATAAGTGCCAGTTTGCAACTGGCTCGCAATCCAGTGGCAGAGAACAAGATAACAGCGAAACCAAGCCCGGAGTCAAAGAAAGCGCAATTGATACCAGCGCCGGCGAAGGTTGAGAAGGGTGACTTAAGTAGAACGGTGTTTCTCGGAGAAGAAGCACTTAAGAGTTATTTGTGTCCGGCAAACTTCGCCACCACGCCACTTGTTGAACTACCATCGGATCTCAATCCGTTCAAGGGCGATGGAGTGCGGCTACTGGCGAAGATGATGCCACTAGTTCCACTGATGAACATCAAGTCGGTACCAGCTTTCTCTATGCTTAGCAAGGCAGCCGAGCGTGGCGAGCTCGCAGGCGTCAATAACATAATCGAGAGTTCCTCTTCCAATACAGTCTTGTCGCTGAGCGTGATTGGCAAGTTATTTGGAATCGAGTCCACCAGTGCCATTGTCGATCACGCCATTGCACCATCGCTTGTCCGCATGCTCAGGCTTTTCGGCATCGAGATATTGCTACACCCTGGTCCTGGACACGAGCTATACGGCAAGGTAGCACCGCGCAGTGAACGCGCTGCTTCTTTAGGACAGCAGGCTGGTTGGATAAATCCCGGACAATATTCTAATCCGGACAATCCGGAGGGATTTGCGCGCTGGCTTGCTCCTGATTTGTGGTTGCAGACCGAGGGCCGGTTGTCTGTTCTATCTTGCGGTCTGGGAACATGCGGGACGATGGTGGGAGTAAGCAGAGGATTGCGGGAACGCAATCCGGAGATTCAGGTGGTGTCCTGTTGTCCGAAAGCCGGTGATGCGGTGCCGGGACCACGCGAGCGAGCGCAATTAGGTGACGTAACGTTTGCCTGGCAAAGTGTCGCCAATGCCAGTGTCGAGCTAACGGCAGAAGAAAGCTTCGCGGCAAGCATAAAGTTGCTTCGCAAGGGCATTATGGGCGGGCCAAGCTCAGGTATGAATTACGCAGGAGCATTGCATTATCTGGAGCAAGCAAAGGCAAGCGGTCGGTTGGAAGAGCATGTCCGAAGACAGGGTGAGCTGTGGTGCGTCTTCCTTTGCTGTGATTCACCACTGCCGCATGTAGATGAATACTACGATGCGCTGGGCGATAAGTATTTTCCAGCCATCCGTCCATATCAGGAGGGAGACATAGCGGTCTCGATGATAGATGGCAACTGAGACGCTAATAGGCTCGGGACGTGATTGTGCACCAGTACTAACCGGCAAGATCGCACCCTGGGTGAAGAGACTAATTGCGGACCCAACGGCAGTTGCGAAGCTCATTGATTTTGGCAACTCACCCGTGCATGTTCTGGCGGCATCAGAGTTTAGAAGAAACGTAGCTGCTTTGCTATCAGTTTTACAAAGCCGCCAAGTATCTGGCAGCCTGTTTTTTGCCAGAAAAGCGAACAAGCTACCTTGGTTCGTTCAATTAGCGAAGGAAGAGGGCATCGGTGTAGACACGGCCAGCCATCCAGAATTGCAAGAAACTCTTGCTTTAGGGGTCGCCCCGGACAAAATTATTGTTACTGCCGTTGGCAAAAGCAAAGAACTTGTCTCACAAGCTGTAGCTACAGGGTGTTTGCTAGTCATAGACAATTTAGACGAAATCACGCTGGCAAAAGCGGCAGCGCAGTCGATGGGCCGGGTCGCTCGGGTAGGTCTGAGGTTCTCTGGTTTTCGAGTCAATCAGCGCAAGATTTTTAGTCGATTTGGTTTGCCGGTCGATGAGTATCGTGCGTTGCTATCTGAAATAGGCAGTGAATCTGGGCTGCAGCTTGAGCTTTTGCATGCTCACTTGGATCGATACGACATTGAAGAAAGAGCATACGCAGCTCGGCAGCTAATTGAGGTTGCGGATTGCGCTTCTATGGATGGCAAAAAGGTCTCCTCTATTGATCTGGGTGGTGGCATCCTCATTCGATACCTGGAGAAAAGTGAGCAGTGGACAGCATTCCAGGACGAGCTGATGTCGTCGGTAGCTGGGAAGCGTCCAACATTTACGTACATGGCAGACGGCCTCGGGCTTTATAAAGTTGGTGAGGAAGTTTGCGGAAGAGCTGACCTCTATCCGGCATGGAACGACGTTTCCAAGGAGCGCTTTATCGCAGCAATTCTTGATCATCGAGGCGGCGGGCCGGCATTGCACAAGGAGATATCAAGCCGTGACTTGAAGCTGTATTTCGAGCCTGGCAGAGCCCTTCTTGATAATACGGGGGTAACGCTTGCCCGTGTGACGTTTCGGAAGCGGGACACTGAGGGCAATCTGCTGATTGGCTTGGGAATGAACCGTACCAATCTTCGCCCATTCCGCGCCGAATTCTGCGTAGATCCAATTTTGCTTACGGCTACGGATAGACCAAAGATCGACGAAGGAGCATTCCTGGTCGGGAACCTATGTGGAGAAGGTGATGTAATCATGCGCCGGAAGCTTCAGATTGGCAGGATGCCCGAGCCTGGAGACATATTCTGCTTTGTCAATACGGCTGGCTACTTGGCACACCATCTGGAAGTAGGGACACATGGAAGCCCTTTGCCGGTCAACGTTTTGATCGACGAGGATACCTTAGAAGTTTGCGATAGCTTTGGCAATTGAGGTTGCAATTATGTTCTTTGTGTTTCTCACCCTACTGCTAGTTCAAGAAGTTGCAATACTATATTGCGCATACAGACTGGTTTTTGGTCAGATGCAAACGACTTCGCGGGTGGCACATTCGGTGGCACGAATGCGCGTACCGGAATTTGCAAAGGTCAAGATACTTCCTCCATCCATGATTGGGGGCAGCAAGGGCATGATTCAGCGCGAGAGAAGATCGCATAAGAGCCACAGGCGGATGTTGTCGACTGGATCATCTATGACCATGGCTGCCGGGACATAAAGGAGATTGAGTGTTGAGCAGGCAACCATTGAAAGTGATCGAGGGTACACAGCTAGAGGGGAATGGCTCACACGGTCAGCCGGTGGCTGTCGTTACCGGTGCGGGCCGTGGCATAGGGCGCGCACTGGTCGACGTACTGCATGCGCGCGGTTATCTGGTGGTTGCCATAGTTCGGTCTTTGTCAGATGTAAGTGAGTTGTTCTCCCTAGATCCACAAAATATATTTCCAGTGAGATGTGACGTAACCGAAAGCTCTACGGAGTCGGTATTACGAGAATTTCTTGAAAGGCAGGTCGAAAGGGTTGACTTACTTATAAACAATGCAGGCTTTGGCGCTACATGCTACGGAATCGAGGGGCTGAAGTATCAAGAGCTTGAAGATGTGCTTGCTGTGAGCTGCTACGGACCAATTCGGTGTGTACGAGCATGCCTGCCATTGCTGAGGAAATCCGCGCACGGCGTGGTGATCAATATGTCATCTCGTTTTGGTTCATTAGAGTGGGTCGCAAGCGGCGTAGTGCCGCACGATGAAGCCACATATGCGTATCGCATCGGCAAGGCGGCGCTCAATATGTTCACATCCTGCTTAGCCGTTGAGTTGCAAGGCCAAGGAATTCGCGTTCTTGCAGTCGATCCGGGTAAGGTGAAGACTCGCTTTGGACCAAAAGATGCTGACACAGAACCAGCAGACGCTGCTTGCGCCATCGTAGATCTGGCAGAGCGGAATGCTGACACCGGATTATTTGTACATGCTTCAGGAGAAAGAATGCCATGGTAGAACGTGCATGGGCGGTTAGAGAGAAGAATGATCCATTTGTCGTTCCGTCCTTTGAGACAATCAGCTTCTCGTTACCCTCAATGGGAAGCTGGGAGGAATTGATCAAAGGGCAACAGGATGGCTGGGTCTACCTGAGTGATGGCAATCCCACGCTAGCAGCATTAGAGAAGCTACTTGCAAAAATACAAGGCGTGGATAGTTGCTGGGTAACAAGCACTGGCAAATCGGCTATTTCCGCCACTTTGCTGGCATTGCTGAATCATGGCGACCACATTATCCTATTGCGCGAAGGATACAAGTCGACGCGCCTGTTTGTGGAAGGCGTGCTCAAACGGTTCGGTGTATCGGTAACACTTATTGGCGTGGACGACATAAAGCGCCTTCCCGAGTATATTCAACCGGGTAAGACAAAAGTTCTGGTGCTAGAAGCGCCCACCAATCCGATGACCAGAGTTCCAGATCTGAATTATTGTGCGGCGGTGGCGCGAGAGCATGAAATCACAACCGTCCTTGATAATTCTCTTGCCGGCTTTCACCAGCATGGCGATGTCGCAGTTGATTTAATCGTACACAGCCTCTCAAAGTTCGCATCAGGCGTGGGTGATGTGATGGGCGGCGCAGTTCTTGGTTCTAACGATCGCGTGCGTCAGGTCAAATCAAGCAATGTCTGGAATACGGATGCGCTTAGCACGCATGCAGCAGTTGAGTTGTGGAAAGGCATGCAAACATACAAGTTGCGCATCGAGCGGCAAGCTGCCAGTGCCTTTGAAATCGCACGCTACCTGGAGAAACACCCTCGGGTCAAGCGAGTGCTCTACCCAGGGCTATCCAGTCACCCAGATCATGAAGTGGCAGTAAGACAAATGAAAGACTTTGGTTCTGTGCTTGCCTTTGATGTTGACGGCGACAGCGAAGTCATGCGGAAAGTTCTGGATCGCATGAAAGTGTTTCGGATTGCATTTGGTACAGGATTTACACAATCGATTGCCAATCCGGCATGGCTGTTTTATGCACGCTCCTTCCCAGAGGTGCAGACTGGATTATCAGCAATCAATGAGAGCACCATTCGCCTTTCAGTCGGGATTGAGCCTGTCGATGAGCTCATTGCCGATGTTGAAGAAGCGCTTAGATAATTCTATGGCACGGATGGCAGATTGTGATGCTCTAGTGCTGGGTGGCGGCATAACAGGAATTACGACCGCGGTGGCCTTGCAGTCAGTGGGAGTGCGGACAGGCATTCTCACTGAGTTTGTACCATTACAGGCAAACGGCGAAGGCGATCGTTGCATGGTTCCAACAGGTTATGCCATGGCTTCGGCCTATCCTCATAATTTACGGGTGACTAATTTATTACAGATAAGCGCTGCTTCTCAGGCGGTGTTCCGGTATCTCTCTACGGTGTGCAAAAGCGGTGTTGAACAATATCGAATGTACGAGGTGTATGAGGATGAGCCGGAAGAAGCACCGCTTAGCTCATATCGGATGGGGTTCCACAAATTTGATGGTACACCGGAGACGCTGAAGAGAACGATAAATCCTCCGTCTCGACCTGATGCTGAGTACCTTTGGGGTTGGGTATTCAACACTTACTTTGCCGATATGCCCCGTTACCTTGCTTTTCTTTGGTCGCTTTTTCGAGAGCTTGGTGGCGTGGTCGAAATAGCCAAAGTTAATAGCTTAGATGAGACCCTCAGTTGCGCAGCAGGCAGACCAGTCGTGAATTGCCTCGGTTATGGCGCGATAGAGCTTGTAGACGACAGTTCGCCAGCAACAATAGTTCGTGGTAAGCAGGTGCTTGTACCTGGGGCGCCTTGTCTTTTCAGCCCAGAGAAGGTGCCAATCGCCTACAATTACACCCCGCCAGCTGCGATATTTGGCCGCGCTGATGGCAAGGCTGAATACGTTCATTTCTTTCCGCGTTCAGATGGCTGGGTGCTGGGACAGACACGAGAACCTGGATCGATCGATCATGCGGGGCAATGGCAAGGAGCTAGTGCAGTCTGCGATGAGCGGTTACTGAATGGATGTGGAATCCCTCTTCCCATTATAGATTTGAACGAGAGCATTCTGCATAATTGGTTTGGCTGCAGTCTAACGAATCGAAGATTAGTGGGACGTGTCGGCTATCGCTATTACCGCGATCCTGAAGGCGAGGGCGTTCGGCTTGGTTTGGACATCAGGAACCGGAGCTCGATCATTCACAATTATGGCCATGGTGGTTCCGGAATAACTATGTCCTGGGGCTGCGCACTGGAATGCGTCAGGATTATGGAGTCAGCGAGTGAAATCAAGCCACGCGGGAGCAAAGGACTGGGGGCGCTGAGCGATCTGCTTGTCGAGCTGGTTCAGCAGGCTTGTGGCTCCGCGCACTAGCTATTATTTGCAATACAAGAGAACTATTTCAAAGATGGCAAATAGCCAGGCAAATGGAACAGCCAGTGTATATGCAACATCCGAGCCCCAGTTTATTTCGTTGCCTTCTCTCCATTCACAGAACCACCAGACACCGTTGGTGAATACGCTGCTAGTCCAGCCCATAATGCCGGTCATAAAAGCAACGATAAGAATAATTGTCCAGAAGTCCATTGCTGTTGGTGTCTATGCTTTGAGTGAGAAACCCGGAGCTGATTCAGAGCACTCGCAGACTGCCAGAAGCATTACCTGGCAAGCCTTTTCGATTAATGCACTGTACAATAATCTTCTGTCTTTGAGCGCATTCTCAATAGCACTTATGGCTATGCATCAAGGTTTCAGTAAGCAGTGTCGGACATTCGCACAGTTTGAATATCTTCATGTTGCGCACAGCTCGCAGTTTTCGATAAGAGACAACACACGGACGATCAAGAATTAAAGGCATTGCATGGTAAAAGGACGCATAACTGGACTGTGCACATATCCGGTCAAATCGTGTGCAGGTGTCAGTTTGGAAGAGTCGCTCTGAGATGAGCTGGGACTGATTCATGATCGGAAATGGGTCGTTGTGAATAGTAGTGGCAAGGTGCTCACTCAGCGCGACAATCCAAGAATGGCTCTAATTGAGCCGAGGGTTGACAGTCATGGTGCTCTTACATTGCGCGCTGCCAATTATGCTGCTTTGACAGTGGCGCCACATCTAAACACGTATGTCGAAATTGAGCTGTGGGGTGATGATTGCGGCGGGTTTGATCAAGGTAGTGATGTGGCGGGATGGCTTACACACTTCCTAGAAGTAGAGTGCAGATTGCTGCTGCATGATAAAAACCACTCACGCAAATCCAAGTTCGGATCAGGCTTGGGGCATGAGAGTCGGGTGGCATTTGCCGATTGCTGCCCGCTGCTGATCATGTCAGAGGAGAGCCTGAGTGACTTAAACAACTGGCTTACTGAGCCAGTTACAATGGATCGCTTTCGTCCTTCCGTGGTCATTTCCGGAATGGGCAAGTATGCTGAGGAGCGGATCAAGACGCTTTATGTAAACGGGACAAAGCTACAGTCAGTCAAGCCTTGCGCACGTTGCGTCATTGTGACCATCGATCAGAAGGAGGGGATCTCGAAAGGTCCAGAGCCATTGCAGACATTAAACAAGTTTCGCCGGCAAAACGGAAAGGTCTTGTTTGGACAATATTTCATGGCAGAGCAACCAGGACTACTGCGCGTGGGAGATGTGGTTCTGACTGCGGAGTAATTAATGGTGTTTGTCGCTGACGGCATGATGTGCCGGGAGTAGAGGCAGCAGAAACATTGACAGGGCCGGCGCCAGTGCAGCCATACACACCAGTAGAGGGAAATTTCCATGTAATGCGTGGGTGAAGAGCTGTCCACCAATGAAGGTAGCGGCATCGGTACCAACGTTGCGTGACGCCACTAGAATCGCCATCACTGACACTTCGGTCCGCGCTGGACATGCGGCAGCCGCGAGTATGTACAGGGACAGGATAACAGCCATGTTTGCTGCGCCGCGAAAAAGCTCGAGCATGACAGCGGAGAAATAGTCAGACAGGGCGAGGTAGCTAAGAGTTGAAATTAGAATGAGTGCAGCCGCAAGTTGAAGTTGTGTCTTAACTGACATATTTCTTGTCAACTTGGGATAGAGGGAGGCGGTGGCAAGCATTCCGATAGCGTTGCAGGCTGAGAGTTGTCCAATGGCGGCCTGAGAAAAACAGAGGCTTTTTGATTCGAAGAAATACAGTGGGACACCCATTGAAGGAATGCAGCTCCAGCAGAACGAGAAGATGCCCGCAAACCAGAGAGAGCGAGAGTGCATAGCTTGAACCAAAGAATTCCAGGTCTCGCCTAATTTGCTTGTATCTAGTCGCGTCTTTGTTTCACTTAAAAGGAGCGCTGTCAGAAAGGAGACAGCCAGGAGCGGAAGCATAGCGATAGCAGCAGCTGAATGGAAGGCAAGTTGGGGTGACAGGAAATGACAAAGCAGTCCGCCGGCAAGCGCGGCAGACATATTGGCTATGTAATAGCAAATTTCCTGTATACAGAAATAATCGCGAGCATTGCCATCGGTGCGGCCTTGCTCGACGGCGAGCCCAACCATGAGGGCAGTGGCAATAGCCATCGCTATGGCGGTCAAGAACAGCGCACAGAGAATTACTGGCAGAGAGTCAGTTAGAAGCATCACAACAAAGGCAATCGCGGCAATAAAGTTTGCCAAGATCAGATAGCTTTTGCGGCGGTAGCCAAAAAGTGGAATGAAGTCAGAAATCAGCCCATAGAGCGGTTTTATAACCCAAGGAATCATCATTATTGCGAGATACGATGAGATATCGGCGGCAGTTAGCTTCAATCCCTTCATCATGAAATACTGGATCGGCTGGGCAATTACACCAAACTGTGCGCAAGAGATTCCTTGCGAGAGATAAGCAATTGCAAAGAAGAGCATAAGACTATGTCGAGTCGAGAGGCGCTTTCTGTCAGGCAAAGCTGCAATTGTGGAGATCATGTTCAAGCGGTGTCAGTAAATGCGAAGTTAGTGAGACTGTGGCCAAAGCTAGAATTTATGCCAATCGGCAAATGGACTGCCGTTCAGAGTTTAAACAATAGCCTATCGATCTCAAGGAAGTACGCCCTCGCTAAGAGGATCTCGAAGTTTTTGAGACTAATTCTCAATAAGGTTTTGTGTTCAGGGTGCCCCATTAGATCACCCATGAAAAGCTCTATACAATGGCTGTACAGTGTTTTGGCGTATCGCGTCGAATGGTAAGAAATGCTTTGGTCGTACTGGCATTTGGTCAGTGCAATTTCCTAGGGTAAATGCATCAGTTTCACTCCTCATTGTTCAGACAGGAAATCGCAAAAAGACAGACTAAGACCTCATTTCAAGTCAACAGAAACCCATGTTCTTTGTGAGTTGTTGGTTTGATTTGTGTTTTTGTTTATCGAAATTTGCGAGTAGTTCTCAACAAGAACAACGAGGAGAACTGTCAGTAAATGCAAATCTACGCAACCTCACGCCAACGAATGCGGGCGCGAAACGAGCGGAAAGGAAATCAACATGACTCAATGCAAGCGCATTTGGGTTTGCGTAGATGGGCGTCACTGCTGTCAGCGCAATCCAAAGAAGGTACTTGAAGCACTGCAGCAAGCAGTGTCCAAACAAGGAGTAAAAGACCGAGTGGAGGTACTTGGTGGTGGCTGTCTTGGAATGTGCGGAAACGGACCGAACGCGCTAGTTATGATCGGTCGGTCGCGCATTGGCTACTCTCACCTGTGTCCCAGCGACGCCGAAGAGATTATCTCCGCTCATGCCAATGGAGATCAGCCTGTTGAACGGTTGAGATTGAAAAGGAAGTAAGGCAAGTGCCCTACTGAGCACTAAGCCTGGAAGGCTTTCTCACGGTCGATTCAGTGGAATCGAGTGATTTTTGTTCGGGAGCCACCCGAGCAGTCGATGTAGAGAACCCGTTAACTGCGAATTGACTCCCGGTCGGAAATTCCGAGCCGGGCGCACTCGCTTGTCAGAGAAAGGACGAACCATGAACAGCAAGAACGTACTGATTCTCGGCGCCGGCGTCAGTGGACTGACGACTGCGCACAAGCTTTTGCAAGCTGGACACAAGGTCACCATCTGGTCAAAGGAGCGGGATGGCGATTTTCCGTCCACTTCAAGCAACGCCTACGCGATGTGGGTGCCGGTCAAAATCGATTCCGATCCCCGCGTGGAGCGCTGGGCGGACGAAAGCTTTTCCGAATTCGAAAAGCTCTCTCATTCTCCGTCGACGGGCGTCGCAATGAAAGAGATCTTCGTGCTCCGGCAGACGCACGAGGAGCCCTGGTACGCCCAAAAGCTCGCGTGCTTCCGGCATGCGCGCGCAGAGGAGATCTCCGCTGACTACAAGGATGCTCATGTCCTGGACGCGGCACCAGTGATCGACCCACCAGTCTATCTGTCATGGCTGCGAAAGGAAGTGCTCGCGGCCGGCGGAAGCTTCGTCCAGCGGACCGTGGAGAACTTTTCCGACTGCCCGAGTGAATACTCGGCCATCATCAACTGCACCGGACTGGGTGCGCGCCAGCTCGTTGGCGACAAGGAACTCCATCCCGAACGTGTCCAGGTGGTGAAGATCAAGTCCAACGGCTTCGATAAAGTGGTGATCGACGACGAGGGTCCCAACAAGCGCGCCTGCATCGTTCCTCATGACGACTACATCAAGCTTGGCGCTGTCTTCGACGGCGAGAAGGAATCGCTGGAAGTAGACGACACGCTCACCAAGGACATCCTGGAGCGTTGCTCTCGGATGGTGCCAGGATTCAAGGCTGAGCTCGCCGATGTCTTGAGCGTCGCTCGTGCTCTGCGTCCGGAGCGAGCACTCACCAGGGTAGAAGTCGAGAAGTTGGCAGATGGTCGCTCTGTGGTCCATAACTACGGACACGACGGCATGGGCTACATCCTGTCCCACGGGATCGCTGCGGAGATTGTTGGCTATCTCAACGCCCTCTAACGAGTAGCGGGAGAGCGGCATTACTGCCGCTCTCCCGCTAGATCTTCGCAGTGCAGCTATGGAGGTAAAAACATGAACCACAAGCCTGTTCAGGAAGTTGAAAGGCTCCTGAATACAGCCCGCATTTGTATGGCGGCTGGCGATTACGTCGGCGCTGCAGGCTTGTACAAAGCAGCACTGCGGCGGATCAGAGATGAGCGCGGCCCAGCCGACAGCTGGATCGCTGATGTCTTTGAAGAATTCGCCGCTGTTCATGCGGCGTGCGGCAGGTTCAAAAAGTGCGAGTCCATCTATAACCGCGTCTGTGTGATCAGGAAACTGCACCAGGCAAAGTTAGAGTGCGCCTAGCACTCAGAGACATCATCAATCACAGACGAATGAAGGAGGGGCCGTCCATACAGCCCCTCCTTCATTGCGAAGGAAATCAATATGAACAAAGACACTCGACCTAACGACCAGGAGACGAAAGCAAAGTTGGCCGTTCGGCGGCTGACTTTGTTCTTCGCTATCGCCTATGTCTCACATGGCATCGCCACCCAGTTCGGACTTATCTCGCAGCCACTGCAGTATTTCATGATGAAAGAGCTGCATCTGACGGCCGCTCAAGTGTCTTCTTACCTGGCGATCATGATGCTCCCCTGGGTGCTGAAGCCATTTTACGGGCTCGTATGCGACTTTGTGCCGCTGTTCGGATACCGGCGTAAGAGTTACTTGATTGCAGCAAATGCACTCACCGCCGCTGCTTTTGCAGTGATGGCTTGTTCAAGTTCACTTGCGATCATTCTAGGGGCCTTTGTGCTAACGGCTGTCGGAATGGCCGCCTCGACTGCCGTAACCGTCGGGTTGGCAGTCGAAGGCGGAAGAAACGATGGCAAGGCGCGTGACTATTTTGCCCAGCAAACGATCTGCTACTACTGCGCGCTGATTATTGCATCGGTTACCGGGGGACTGCTTTGTCACTACCTGGCTCCAGAGTCAGCACTACACGTAGCAGCCGTGATAGCGGCTGCGCCAGCTTTTGCAGTCTCGATTCTGACAACTTTCATGCTACAAGAGGAGAAAACATCGCTCAACACTCAGGGCGTGCGCGACACCTGGGTTTCAGTCAGGCAAATCTTGCGATCGCGCTCGCTCTGGCTGGTAGCGCTGTTTATCTGGTGCTGGGATTTCAGCCCATCATTCGGCGTTCCACTGTATTTCTTCGAGTCGAATACGCTCGGTTTTTCCCAGAGCTTGATCGGACAGCTAGCAGGCTGGAATGCGGCCGGTATGGTGATTGGCGCAGTCCTGTACCGTTCGCTGATCAGAACCAAAACGATGAGCTTTCAGCTGTGCCTAACCGTAGCGTTAGGAACGGTTAGCACTCTTGGCTATCTGCTGCTTTCAAGCCCCGAATCAGCAATAGTGCTGGAAGTTTTCCGTGGGATAGCAAACATGATTGCCATATTGGCGATCTATGCGCTGGCTGCTGATGTATGCCCACGGCGAACAGAAGTAACAGTGATGGCAAGTTTGATTGCAGTACGCAACCTGGCTACAGAAGCCTCCACCTTCATTGGCGGACAACTATTCACGGTGGCGTTTCATAACAAACTTGCACCGCTGATTCTCATTGCGGCCATGACTACTGCGCTCTGTGCCCTGCTGATCCCTTTTCTTCGCGGGCACAGCTCGATGGATAGCAAGGGCAAATAGGCATTCAACCTTGTTCACGACCTGAAGGAAACGGCTTGATGCGTTTCCTCATTCAAGACGCGAGGAGATTGTGATGAATTCTTCGATGGATCTGTTCATTCTGTGGACAGCTCTGGTGCTGGGTCTGCGGCACAGCCTGGACTTCGATCATCTGGCTGCAATCGCTGACATCGCAGGAGCACAGAGCACACGCAAGTCGTCTTTCTGGGGCTGTGCCGGTTATGCTCTCGGGCACGCCGGTATCGTGCTGCTGCTAGGTGGGGCGGCCCTATTACTGGGACTCCACATCCCAGCGGCATTTGGCGCGGTGATGGAAAAAGTGGTTGGTGTGACTTTGCTGATCCTCGCCGGAGCAATCATTGTTTCGGCTCTCAAATACAGGGATCAAGGCAAGGTCATCAGCCGCTGGCGGATCATCTACTCGTTTGGAAATCGCTTGCTTTCAGCGTGGAAACGCAAACCACAGCCAGATGATGCTAACAAGAACAAAGATGACCTGAGCTTTTCCGGCTGCCTGGTCATCGGGGTTCTTCATGGAGTTGGCGTCGAGTCGCCTACGCAGATTCTGGCGTTGGGCTCAGCGATGACTCTGGGAAATCCCGTTTTGGGACTGGGTCTGGTGGCGTTATTTGCCTTCGGAATGATCGTCTCGAACATGGCAGTTGCCTTGCTGGCAATCTACGGGTTCCAAAGTGCAAGACAGCGGCAGATTGTGTTCCTCGTCCTGAGTTTGATTTCAGCAGTGTTCAGCGCGATCATCGGCGTCATGCTTCTGCTTTCATAGCGTTGATTTGTCGCTAAATTTCGTGTTCCTTTGGTAGAGGAAAAGGAGAGTGCGTAGTCGGGCAAACCGGCGACCACTCTCCAATTTCCTATCTCTTTTGTTATATTTTTGGGGTATAGTACCATATGCTATAGCAGATCCAATTTGTCAAGACATAGTTTGTTTTTCTTGCGATACCTAGAAGTATCAAGGGTTCTTGCCTGCAAAACTTGTGATATCGCGCAACAAAGCTGCTAGCATGGAGCCCAAAATTCTTGTGATATTAAGAAGGGACTCCAAGAACTTGAAAACCGCACTCTTGAAATGCTCCGAAGAAAAGGAAGCGAAGTATCTGTCTTGGCTTAAACGGCAGCCTTTGTCGCAGCAGACTAAAAGGGCCTATGCCAGCCGAATAAATCGATTTCTGACGTTCCTGGACGCCTCTGGCGAGGTCGTAGGCCGGCTTATGGAGAACGAGAGGGAACGGGCGCATGTCGTTCGAGAATACAAGCGGCACTTAAAGGTAGATGAGCGTTGCAGCCCGGCCACTGTTAATGCGCACCTAACCGCCATCGACCATTTCTTCCAATTTCAGGGAGCCTCCAATGCAAAAATCGCTAGGGAAGACCTGCCGCAAGAAGCGCCCAGGGCTTTGAGCAAATCCGAACAGAAGCGGTTCCTGCGGGCAGTGGCAGCATGCAGGCGTAGCAAAGATCGAGCTGTAGCCCTATTGCTTCTTTACACTGGCATTCGAATCAGCGAATGCGCTCAGCTAAACGAGCAAGACATAAGCATCGCAGGGCGGCGACAAAGAATCGTTGTGCGGAGCGGAAAAGGTGAACGCTATCGCGAGATTCCGTTGAACGCTGAGGCCAGGGAAGCGTTGCGCGAATGGTTGCAGGAACGAAACATAAAGTTTGAAGGTCTGGATCATGATGATGCTCTTTTCAAAAATCCACAGGGAAGGCGCCTTTCAACTTCGAGCCTCGATCTGATTGTGCGAAAAATCGGGGAAAGCTGTGGATTGTCCGTCTCCGCTCATGTGTTGAGACATACATGCCTCACAAACCTCGTCCGAAATGGCTCAGATCTCGTCTTAGTGGCAGAAATCGGAGGACATAGGAGACTGGAAACGACTCGTAGGTACACATTACCGACCGCGACGGACAAAGAAATTGCACTGGAAAAATTGAGCGAGTTATAGCTAGTCTGCTTGCACGGCGATGCTCCGACTCATTGGGTATATTGTGCTTGTGGCGCACGGCAGCAGGTGATCATGTCCAACGATTCAAAAACTGACGCCAACGATAAATCTGCAGACAAGCAACCGAGCAGGTCGGAGCAGAATGTCGAAGCGAAGCAGCGTGCCGACGTTAATACCAACGTGACCAGTTATACCGATCATGTGAAATCCCAAAGGGAAGAGCAGAAAATTAGCGGCAGGAGCAAGGCAACAGGTGCGGGAGCAGATGCACATGGGAAGGGCGGACTGGCTTCTGCGAAGGATTTACTAGGTGATCTTGCTCATTCGACATTGACAAAAAAGACCGAAACATCGCCAGAACGCAAAGCGCAATTATTGGCGGAAATAGAGCGTGACGGCTATATTGTCGGCAAACCAAAGCAACAGGATGGAATTTTGATCGCTCAGAACTGGGGCGATCAGATCAAACAATTCGGTGTTGATGCAGGCGATATGGCACTGGAGAAGGCAGGCGTGTTTGTGCACAGAGGCAAAGAAGATAGTCACGTTGACTATAAAGCCGCTCAAGAAGCCTTCAAAACAGCGGGGCTAGACAAATATGGTTTGCCTAACAATCTCATTGGGGCGATAATGCGGAACGAGCAGCATTATTACAAAAACACGGACGCTGATCAGGACAAGGAAGTAAAAGAAAAAGGAACCGTTTTCTCTAAAGACGGAAAGGAAGACGGAACAGCCTCAATCGGACCAGCGCAGATCCAGATTTCAAATATCAGGCACTTGGTTGAGTTGAAGAATGCTGATGGTAAGCCCGAATATCCGTACTTACAGCCCATGAAAGATGATCCGGTAAGAGCCGCTCTTGATCCCAAGAACGCGGCATTGTTTGTTGCTGCGTTTACAACAGAAATCATAAAAGAGCAGAAGGCTCATGGCATAGAAAAGCCAACAGCAGACCAAGTCATTTACGGCTATAACGATGACGTAAATTCTTATGGGAGCGGGAAGGACAAAGGTTTTGTGTCTGTTTCACTGCGCGGTGAAAAACAAACCCAGAAGCTTCTACATCACGATTTGCATAGAGAAAAATATCCGAACGATCCCCGAATCTTAGACCATTCCCAACACGTCAAGCACGTGATGCATGCGTTGGATGAAGTGAACAAGAAGGCTCCGCTACTTGATGCGCCGAAATCGCCGGAACACAAACAAGACTCCACCCGCCAAGAGAAGCCCCACAAGACCGGCACCGGAACCGACAATCAAGAATTTATTGTTTGATTCAGAATCTATTCGCCGCTCAGCATCTGCTATCTGTTTGTCGCTAATCAAGCCACCGCCACCAGCATGGGGGTTATCACTCATGTTTTCCGTCCAAAGCCAAGCTCCGAAGCCCCCAAGAAGAAAAGGCATCACGAACGATAGAACTAGAATTAGCAAGGTTTTGCGCATTATTTCTGCTCGCTTTGCAGTTTGTTCAACAGCTGATCTGTTGCTGATGTTGATGTCGAAGTTGTGGAAGCACCGAAAGGAGAAGGATATAGATGTCCGCCAGATGTATCGGTGGAGGTTGTCGTCGATGTTGGCAGCGGCGGCAAGTTGAGTCCATCTGAAGGCAGAGCGAATGGACTCTTGTTCCTGAAGCGATCAACCATCGTATCACCCCCTGGTTGCAGCGGTGTTAGCGTAGTCGTTGTAGTTGTTGTCGGCAGCGAATCAGGAGAAATCAGATTGCTCGCAGTATCAATTTGCTTCGGAATTTTATTCAGCGCAAAGATGCTGAAATAGTAAAACTCTTTGTCCAGCTCAGCTTCATAGCCGCTGCTGTCATAAATTTGACGGGTGCCGCGCCCATCAGCAAACTCCATTTTCAGGTCATACAATCTGCCGCCAGTTCGACGCTCAACCGTCAAAGTGACCTCAGGCTGCGACATTGCATTGAGTCGCCGCACCTGAATTGCATTGCCGCTCGCGTCGTAATCATACACTGTGCGCCCGGCAAAAACTTCTGGGGCATTCCAAAGCTCTACGCTGACGCTATTCGGAGACTCGTAGCTAATGACCATTTGGCATTGAAACGTCAGATTTGGTCCGTAATAAAGCACATTCAATGGCTGGCTTCTTTGATCTTCGCCGGTGAGAATAGCGCCCTTATCCATGCCTTTGCAGTTGCAGCGCCAGACACGAACAGCTCCGAGCATTGACTGTTTGATATTTGCCGTAGCAAAGGTTGGCGGCGTTGAACTTGGACTGTTGGCCGCCGCTTGCTGGCAAGCATCAAGAACAACTTTAGCCTTGTCCTCTGCAGCTTGCCGATCTGCATCTTGCTTCCAGGTCATATCATGCCACCAGGCTCTGATGCCGGTTCCTGACCATCCGAATATGCACAGGAAAACTAAGACTGCGGCTTCTGCAAGAGCTATCTTCCAGCGGAGAGCTGCATCTTGCCTACCGCTTTCTTGCTTTTGAGCCTCGTCAAAATTGTATTCAGTATTTCCTTTGTTTAGATTTTCATCCTGAGCGGCCTGCCGGCGGCGCTCTGCGTCACGCCGAGCAGCCTCTTCTTCTGCGGCTCGCCGTTTGCGCTCAGCATCCCTTCTCATCGCCTCTTCTTCATCATGAGTTCGAGATCGGCCAGGTCCCGGCGATGGTCCTGGACCAGCCCGGTGACCGCCTCCATGGTCTGCCTTTTGAGCCCCGCCCTGGCATTCACAACCAGTTGCTTTGTGTTCTGTGTCCAAGTGTTTGATGATCAAATCTTTGGCGTTGTTTATTTTCTTAAGCTCTTCTTCGGCATCCTTACGGCTTTCCTCAGAATTCATCCGATCCGGATGCCAGACCAATGCCATTCTCTTGTATCGGCGCATTATGGCGTCTCTGGACGCACCGGGCTCTACACCCAGTATTTGAAAGGCTTTCTGTAGATCTTCTCTCATTTGAACACCGCCGCCATCACGTCATTCCATAAGGCAAAAAGCACGAGTGCGGTTACGCCAAGCAACCACCAGGGGGGAGCTGGCACTATTGATGCCGCCGGATTTCCGGCAGGCGTGCCGCTGCCAATAACAGATTCTATTTCTTTCAAGAGATCCGAAATTATTCGGTCACATGCGAAGAACTGGTTGCCTTCGACCTTCGGAAAGAAGTCAAACTGGATAACGGTAACATCATTCGGCTCTTCTTTCATCTGGATGTCCATCTTGAGAAGGCGAGCCACACGCTCAGATTTAGAGTGGATACCGCCTCTGGCATCTACATCTAATTTGTTCTCTTCATCTGAATACTTCAAAACAGCATGAATCCGTCGCTCTTGAGTGTCCGCTGTCGGGACTTTCCAGCCGTCGCCAAAGTTATATGTCTTGTGGTCAAGTATGTCTCGTATTTTTCTGAACGCATGCTTGACTGACACCTTGTAGCGCTTCGGCACTGGATGCAAGAAGTTGTATCGCTGCACTCCGCCTTGGTGAAACAGCGGCCAAGCTGCCCAGATGCCTGCCACCAGTCCCGGCAGTAAGCCGGCCTCGTTCTTGTGAACAACGAGCTGACCGATTATCGCCCCGACCGTCCCGGCGACAAATAGTCCGACAACTATTGCAATCCCAAACATCAGCTGACCCTCTTCAAGGAGTATGCCCTAAAAATCACCGTAGTCCGGCGGCTCGTCTCGCCCAGGTGGAATCGGCGGTTTAGGCTTGTCGCCGCGCCCTGGTCCATCTGTCTTCTTCGGTTCCTCAGTCTTAGTCGGTTCTTCTTTCTTCGGATCCTCTTTTTGGGGCTTCTCTTTTGGCTGATTGGATTTGCCCCGGCTACGTATGAATTCACTTACTTCGTGCTTCGGTCGCTCCGGTGGTCCGTAACTGAGCGCCTGTTCGTAAGCTGTTGGCGATGTTAGCGCCAGACGAAGCGGTTTTGTATCTGCAGTAAAAACTATTACTTCCTTGTTCAAACTGATCAGTTCATCCGGTGTTATCAAATGGCGCCCCTGAATGAACTCCTGCACACGGCCAGCATCTGTGACCGTAGCTTCTTCTACCGTAGTCCTGCCGATCGCCTCAGCTAGGTCACGCGCTTCCTGGAAATTTTTCTGTTTGAAATAAACCTGCGTCGCCGGCATATCGATAATCGTTTGTGCCTCGCGCCTGCTGTAGACCTGTTCGAGCTGGCTGTAATTTTGAAAGCCGAGTATCAAACCGATTTTCTTTTTTCGAATGATCGACAGAGTGTCATTTTCACAAGATCTGTTCAGCAGATTTCAAAAGACTTGTTCAGCAGTGCCTTTACCGTTTAGCAAGTCCTTG
>JAIEPM010000219.1 GCA_019748395.1 Candidatus Obscuribacterales bacterium | reverse complement strand
CGCCCGGCAACACGCTTCCCCAGAGTTCGTCTGTGGACTTAGATAAGAACATGCCGCAAAATCCGGCTTCGGCAGCTACAGCGTTGCCTGCAAGCAGTGATGCGTCAAGAACAGCAAGCCCGCTTGCCAGCACCGCAGGCGGAGAACTTGTCGAAAGCAAAAGACTTGTCGGTCACATAAGCTGGCTTAAAAGCTTGTGTTTTGCCGATGACAACAAGCATGCACTCTCGGGAAGCGAAGACAAAACAGCTAGATACTGGGATCTGGAAAGCGGCAAGGAGCTTTTTCAGTTAACAGGTCATAGCGGCGTGGTGACAACCTGCGCAGTTTCACCAAACAAGCAAAAGGCCCTGAGCGGCGGCGACGATAAAACTGTAAGGCTCTTCAGTTTAGTTGACGGCAAAGAATTAAAAACGCTAAGCGGACACAGCAACATGGTAAACTGCGTGGCGTTTTCGCCGGATGGGAAACGCGCGCTTTCAGGCTGTTTTGACGGACTAATCAAGCTCTGGGACCTGGAAAGCGGCAGCTTAATTGCAGATTTAGCCGGACATGAAGAAGCGGTTCGCGCAGTGGCATTCAGCCCGGACGGCAAGAAAGGCGTTTCAGGCAGCGACGACAACACGCTCCGCGTCTGGGACTTGAGCACAGGCAAAGAGTTGAGCAAGCTAAAGGGTCATAGCGATTGCGTCACAAGCCTGGAAATCTCGCCAAACGGCAATAATTGCCTGAGCGCCAGTAAAGACACAAGCATAATTCTCTGGGATCTGGAAAGCAACACAATGCTCAAGCGTCTCTCCGGACACAGCGACTGGGTCATGAAAGCCTCCTTTTCAGAAGACGGGCAAAGGGCAATCAGTGCTTCGCTCGACAAAACAGTAAGAACCTGGAATCTGGCAAGCGGTGAATCAGCTGCTGAACTCAAATCTATCAACAACGGGGTCTGGGCTGTCGCCTTTTCTAGAGACGGGCATTTGATGCTGACCGGAACCGATGATAAGAGTATCAGACTCTGGACACTTCCTGCCTGGTAAAGCCTCAAAAGCGGCTTAAATCCTGTCCCGAACAGCAGATATACACGAAAGCGTGTAGAAAGGTTTTCAGGATTAATGGGAATATTGAGAATAACCTTTTTCAGGCCAGGGCGAAATGCTTGAACAGCACAGCGGACAAGAGGATGCGCTCGAAACCATCCCTCCTACAACAATTAAAACCTGCCCGGAATGCGGGTTAGAACTTGTCGGCGAGAATGCCGTATGTGCCTGCGACAGTTCTCTGCCCTCCAGATTGCGCTCAAGTCCTGCAAAAGACCCATTTATCGGCAGCACTCTCAACAACACTTACTTAATGCAGGAAGTGGTTGGTCGCGGCGGCATGGGTAGCGTTTATCGTGCCCGCGATGTTCTGATGGAACGCACAGTCGCAATTAAGATGCTGCATGCCCATCTGGTGCAAGACCAGGCCAGCATACAGCGCTTCCAGCAGGAAGCTCGAGCTGCCAGTGCGATAAACCATCCCAATGTGATCACGGCCTATGACTTCGGTATCTCGGAATCAGGACAGCCTTACCTGATCATGGACTTTTTACAGGGCAAAAGCCTTTCAGCTACCATCGACGAGAGTAATGGACTTGAATATTCAAGAGCAATACACATTTTTGCTCAAACCTGCGACGCGCTTCATGTAGCACATACCAAGGGTGTTATTCACCGGGACTTGAAGCCCAGTAATATCATGGTTGTGCAAAATCGAGACGATCCGGACTTTGTCAAAATCGTCGACTTCGGTATTGCCAAACTCCTGCCGCACTCAGGCAAGCAGTCGCAAAACCTGACCCAAACAGGCGAGCTCTTCGGCAGCCCGCTATATATGAGCCCGGAGCAATTCCTCGGTAAAGCTTTAGACGTACGCACCGATATTTATGCGATGGGCTGCGTCATGTACGAGTCTTTGATTGGCAGACCGCCGTTTTCAGGCGAGCATGTGCTTGAAACCATGCACAAGCATATTCATGAAGTTCCGAGCAAATTTTCAGTTGCTCGTCCGGACCTGAAAATTCCGGCAAAGCTGGAAGCTATTGTGATGCGCGCGCTGGAAAAGAAACCCGATACGCGCTATCAAACCATGGCAGAACTGCGTGATGCAATTCTCATGACCATTGAAGGCGCAAAAGACACGCGCAGCCTTGGAGCACGTTTGCAAAGCATCCGCTCGCAGCTGAAGCGTGCTCGCAAGAAAAATGAAAAATGGATGCGGCGGGTTCAATACGCTGCGCTCGGGCTCCTGGCCTTGGGCGCCATCGCCGGTGGTGTCATGTATATTTTAATGGGAGATCGCGATACTCAATGGGTAAACCTGCGCAGAGACGCGCAAGAATCTTATCGCCGCGGCGACTTGCAAAAAGCCGAGAAAAAATTTTTTGAAGCAGGAAAAGTTGCAAAAGAATTATATGGAGATGAGGATCCCAAATACCTGGACACTTTAGAGAAACTCGCCTGGATTTACGAAGAAGAAGGTCGCTATGCACCAGCCCGAAAACTTTTTCAAAAGGTAAAGGGTCTGACGCCTGAAGACGTGATGCGTTTCAAAGCCGCTCAAATTTTAGCTTACACTCCTGTTTCACAACTGCGGAATTTGCAATCTCAAAATGTTTTGAAAGGACCGGAGACGGCTCTAAAAGCCGGCATTAAAGAACTGGAAAAATACATCGGACCGACAGATCCGGGGCTTATTGTTCTTTATCAATCGCTGGCTGAAACATATGAAAAACAAAGTCACTTTGCAGAAGCCGAAGATGCAAGAATCAAACTGGTATCAATCCGCGAAGATTCCCAAGGGCAGGATTCCATAGGTGTTGCCGACGCGCGAGTGGATCTTGCCAATCTTTATATGGCCTGGGGCAAAGATGTGGCTTCGAAAAGCGCCTTTGAAGATGCGCATCGCACATTCACAGAAGCCAAAGAAAGCTATGAAACCGCGATCAAAGTTTATCAGGAACTGCAGGGCTCAAACTGCCCGAAGTTGCCGAAGATCAAAAAGGATCTTGAAGAATGCAAAAAGTTTGAAGCTGACGCCGAAGCAAAAGCAAAATCTCAGCCTCATTCAAACGAATTGCCCGAATATCAATAAGCCAGCCTTCAAGCAGCCGGAAGCGCTCTATTCCTAAGGATCGCTGCTCTCGGTCTCAGCATTTTCGTCTTTCCATAAACCAATTGAACGCATCAAACCGGCAAACCAGTTCCAGAGCATTTTGCCCCAATCGCCGTTATCGGCATTTGCTTCGTCCGTTTTTTCAGCATCTTCTTTATCCGCAGCAATATCGTCAAGCTCTCCCTTGCTGCCGTAAGGACTCTTATAAGCAGTTTTACCCTTGCCGCCCTTGTTTTCGAGCAGGTCATTAATATCATCACCCTGGCCGTCGCCGATATCATCCATGATGCTGGCCATGGCTTCTCGACCTTTTTCATCCATCAAAACAGCAATTTCGCTATCTACCCGCTTATAGCTGGATGGATAAGTGAAATTCGAAAGTGGAATCGCTTTATCCTCAATCTTAGTAGTGGTGAAAACGGGTGTGCGCTTGCCGTTTTCATCGATATAAGAAACTTTCAAAGGCAATCCGGACATGCTTGTCAGACCGACACCGTAGATTTTGGAAAAAACCTGCTTCAGCTCGGGCGGAGCCTGCACGTCCGGAGTCACCCAGAACTCGACTTTTTTCAAACCGGTGGAAGCCAGATTGTCGGTCAGATATTGAGAAGCTCTATGCCCGAGAATTTTGTCGTCTTTCAGTTTTTTGGGCTTCTTTTCCACAAGCATGCTTTTGTAGGCGGCTTGCTTGCTAGCCGCGGAAGCGCTTTTGCTTGAACCGGTTGCACTTTTGATTGAAGCGCCTTTCCATTCTGAAAGAGGCGAAAGAAAATAAACTTTGGTTTTATCGTTGTACATCACAACGTTCCACTGTGGAGCCTTGGTTACAAGCGTGCATCCCATTTTTTTATTAACAGCAGCCATGCCGGCACTGGAAAGATAAACGCTCCATTGCCCGGTGTGCGGATTGTCCTGCTGGAGAACCCAGCCTTTAATGTTGGGTCCGGCAGCCAAAACCGGAAGCTGGCAGGCAGAAAAACTAAGGGCTAGAAAAGCGGCTCTTATTCGCCGGGATAACATCCGACACTCCAATTTCATACTCAAACTCTCTGTATTTATTCCCTATTAAAGATCGCCGACAGATTAAATTGCAAACAGCTTGCCATTCTTTCTTAAAGCAAGCGCTCCGCAAAGTGACAGGCTGAAAAGTGTCCGGGCTCAATTTCTCGCAGCTCCGGTTCTTCATTCAAGCAGCGCTCTTCGACATAAGGACAACGGCTGCTGAAACGGCAGCCCGCTGGTGGATTCGCGGGACTGGGCAGATCACCTTGCAATATAACTCTTTTGCTCAGGTCTGCTGCGGGGTCCGGAATCGGAGCTGCACTGATCAGAGCTTTGCCGTAGGGATGCAAGGGTTTTGCATAAACTTGCTTGCAGGGTCCAAGTTCGGCGATTCGACCCAAATACATGACGGCAATCCGATCTGAAATATATCGAACCACATCGAGATTATGTGCAATAAACAAATAACTGAGATTGAACTCTCGACGCAAATCAATCAAAAGATTCAAAATTTGCGCTTGCACGCTGACATCAAGCGCTGAAACAGGCTCGTCAAGAACAATCAATTTCGGTTTCAGTGAAAGTGCCCTGGCGATTCCGACCCGCTGGCGCTGGCCGCCCGAGAATTCATGAGGATAACGCTCATACATGGCTTCATTAAGACCGACCAGTTTGATCAGCTCTTTGACTTCAGCTTCCAGCTGCGCACCACGCAGCTTAGTGTGTACTTCAAGTGGTTCAGCAATACTCTGCCCAATGGTCATTCGCGGATCAAGACTTGCATATGGATTTTGAAAAACCATTTGCATATTTTTGCGCAAAGACTGAAGCCGACTTTTGCTGCAATTGCTCAGATCGACATTATCGATTTCAACTGAACCTGCACTGGCCGTCAAAAGCCCCATTAAAATTCGCCCGAGAGTAGACTTTCCGCAGCCTGACTCACCTACAAGTCCGAGAGTTTCTCCAGGATAAACTTTCAAATCGATGCCGTCGAGAGCTTTCACTGCGCCTTGCTCTCGATTCAGAAAACCTTTGCGAATCGGGAAGTGTTTTTTAACACCCCTCATTTCCACAAGTGCTTTTAGTCCAGCTGTTTCTGAATTCACGCCAACTCCATATTCATATTAATTGCCGGATTAATTAGCAGACCGCATAAGAATACTCCGATGAATCAGCGCCGTGCTTGTTTGCAACCCAATTTTGCTTAGAGCAAATTTTCTATTTCGAAGCAGTCGCTCTAAGCCGACAAAGTCGGGTACAAAATTCAAAGCAAAGAAAATCTCTTTCTGGATGGCATGAGGAAAATTGCATGAAAATTGAGCTCCTGAGCACAGGACTTTTAGCGCTGGCGCTGACTGTTTTCAACAGCAGCATTGCTCTTGGACAATCGAAAGAGCAAATGGATCGAATCAATAGAAACTGGGGAAACATAGACCAGCAATACAAGAACCTGAACAAACAATATGAAACCCGGGAATTACAGAAGCCCGGTGAAATTCAGAAAGCAGGCGAAATTCAAATTCCCCGGGGCTTCAAAGCCATTACGCAAAAAGCCGCCCCTTGCAGTCAGAGATTTACGGTGGGCGCCGATACACTTTTTGAATTTGATAAAGCGACTTTGACTCCATTTGCAATGGAAACTTTGAATGCACTTAAACCACTTATAACAAAACTCGGCAAGCATCCAATTAAAGTGGAGGGGCATACGGACGGCAAGGGCAGTGACGACTACAATCAAAACCTTTCAGAACGCCGAGCAGAACGAGTTAAGAACTGGTTGATCGAAAAGGATATTTCTCCGGCATCGGCAATAAGCATCGAAGGATTCGGAGAAAAACGTCCTGTAGCGCGCAATCAAAATCCTGACGGCAGCGATAATCCTCAAGGACGTGCCCTAAATCGCCGGGTGGAAATCGTAGTAGATACCTGCAAAGAAATAGAAACTTCAAAAGCAGAAGCTCAAGAAAACAAGAGCACGGGTCAAACAAGCAATAATTGATGGAGTGAAGAAATGAGGAAAAGATCATCTAGAGTGACACTGGCAGTCGCAGCACTGGCGCTGGCTAACTCTGCGGGTGCGGCAAACTATCCAAGCAAAGCTTACGAAGCGACAATTGAAAATGTCTCCTCCGGCAGCAGCTCTCATACCTGGTCGGACGGTAAAGGCAAGATGCGCTCGGAAACAATGCTTGCCGGAGTCAAGCGCGTCAGTATCTTGGACTTCAATGCCAAAATGATGTACTCGATTGATGATCAACAAAAAAGCATCACAAAAATGCCTCTCAGCGAGCCGGTTGATCAGGACCCGCAAACTCAATGGCAGGAAATCGGCAGCAAAGTCGTTGAAGGGCATCCCTGTACCGGCAAGCGCGGGAAATCTAAAGACGGCTCTCTGACTGAAGTCTGGACCGGCACCGATACGGGTTGTTCAGTGCTTGTATCCAGCAACGGCAAAACAATCATGAAACTTAAATCATGGTCCGCGATTCAGCCGAATCCTTCTCTTTTCAGCCTGCCTGCCGGATACAAAACTATCGATATGGGCGAAATGATGAAAAAGATGCAGGCAGGAAACTTTGATCCGCAAGCCATGCAAAAGCTCTATCAAAAGTAAGAAAAGCAGCAAAGAGATTTTGAAAAATCAAGAAACGAGAACGGTGGCTTTCGCCACCGTTTTCGTCAGATCTGGTTGAGGAGTTAGTCAGATACGAACGGAAAAAAACTTGTTTCTAGGCTTTGACGTTGAATTCGCTGAAGCAATCGTCGAGCTGCTGAATGATGGCAGCCAGAGCCGTTTTACGACGCGGTGCCAGAGGGACGTAATGGCTGGTTTTCTGATCCAGAACCATTTCGTCATGAACCGGTAACATGAACGGCTTGACCGCGCTCATGTCATGACTGTGCTCTGCTCCTTGAATGTAGCACTGCGCACAGGCCATGCCCTGAGATAGAGCGAACGGATTAGCACCGTTATTGGTGGCAGCTGGATGATAGCTGCCCCAGGTGTTTCCGCCGATACGGCGATTCTTCGAGGGCTCTCTGAGATAGAGATACCAGAAGACCGTATATAGAATGGCCAACTCTGCTGAAATCAATAAGTAAACAAACATAGCTCGCCTCCCTGCAATAGCAAGCTAATGAGAAACCCGACCGACACCCTTAATGTTGCATTTATCTTTGAGAAACATTGTAACGAAAGACTACAAAAAAGCTATAGGGTTCTCATAAAATAGATAGTTTCCAAGTGATTAAATCTATTCGGCGCAAATCCGGTCTTGGCGGGCCGGAGGGGCTATCGTAAGTTAGTGAACATGAATGACCGCTAAACAGAAAGGTGCCGGTTTCTAAGAGCCGTTACATTTCAATTGTAAAGCTGCAGATGAAATATTACGAAGTTTGACTATCGAGCTCAGGAGTAATGCTATGGACGTTCGCAAGGTCGCAGTGATCGGCGCTGGAACTATGGGTGCATCAATCGTGGTGGCACTCATCAATAACGACTTTGAAGTTTATTTGAAAGACATCGACGAAAAGGCTCTGCAAAACGGTATTGCCAAGATAGATAAGATGCTGCAATCGCTTGTCAAGAAGGGCTTGCCTATGGTCGAAGCCGACCGCCGAAAGAAACTTGTAAAAACAGTCCTCGACTATAAAGAAATCTCCGATGCCGATCTTGTAATCGAAGCAGTCCTGGAACGAATAGATGTCAAGTCCAAAGTATTCAAAGAGCTGGAGTCTCATTGCCGCCCGGATACTATTCTGGCAAGCAACACTTCAAGCCTCTCAATAACCGAGATACAGGCGCAAATTGAACACAAAGAACGAGTTGTCGGATTGCATTTTTTCAACCCGGCTCAGATCATGAAATTAGTGGAAGTAATCGCCGGGCTCGACACATCCGACGAAACAGTCCAAAGAGCTATCGCTTTCGGACATCGCCTCGACAAGCTGGCGGTGCGCGTTGAAGAGTGTGCATCCTTTCTTGTAAATCGCTTACTGGGTCGATACATGACTGAAGCTTTATATTGCCTGGAAGAAGCTTCCGCCGGTATTGAAGAAATAGATAAGGCCGCAGTGGATTTTGCGATGCCGATCGGTCCTCTGGCACTCAGAGACATGAACGGTGCGGATATTGGACTGGCTGTTGCCAATTTCAATTTCCAGGAATACGGCGAGCGTTTCAAACCGGCGCCCATACTTGAAGAGATGGTGCAAAAACAATGGCTTGGACAGAAAACAGGCAAGGGATTTTATAGCTACGACCCGGAAACAAAAAAACGAAGCAAAGTAAATGAGGAACTGGCCGCATTGATTCAGGAAAGAGCTAAAGCAGTGGCAATCAAGTTTCAGGCAGAACGCCTCTTTTTGCCGATGATAAATGAAGCCTTTCTGGCTCTGCAAGAACATGTTTGTGCTGCCGAAGATCTTGACCCGGCTCTTATGGCCGGTCTTGGAATGAGAAAGGGTCCGCTTGCAATTGCCGAAGAAATGGGACTGGATAAATGTCTTACTGAAATGGAAAAGCTTTTCAAAATTTATGGTGAAAGATTCCGGCCGGCGCCCTTGCTTAAACGACTGGTCAGAGCCGGTCGACGCCGGGTGTTGAAAGAGAATAATGAGCAGTCGAAAAAAGAAGCATTAGCAAGCAAATAAATTAGGCGCAGCTAATTTTTGACGCTCATTAATATTGACGATTCGGAGGTTTGAATGCAAAAAATCGATTTGAGAAGCGACACCGTTACCCATCCCAGTCCGCAAATGAGGCAGGCGATCTTAAACGCCGAAGTCGGCGATGATGTTTTCGGAGAAGACCCGAGCGCAAATCGATTGGAAGAACTGGCAGCCCAGATAAGCGGAAAAGAAGCCGCACTGTTTGTGGCAAGCGGTACCATGGGTAATATCGTGTCAATTCTGGCCCGCTGTAACCGCGGCGACGAGGCAATTGTCGGCAGCCTGAGCCATATTCTCATTCATGAGCAGGGCGCGGTCTCAGCTCTGGGCGGCGTAGCGACTCGTGTGGTCAAAACAGAAAATGACGGAACTATGGACATCGCTTCCATAGAAAGCGTCATCAACGAAGACGATATACATTGCACGAGAAGCAAAGTAATTTGCATAGAAAACACCTGGTATGGAAGAGTGCTACCACTCACTTATATGCAAGAAGTGAAAGAACTGGCAGAGCAAAACAATCTGGCCGTGCATCTTGATGGAGCAAGGTTATTCAATGCCGCAATTGCGCTTAAAGTTCCGGCAGCAGCAATTGCACAGTATGCCGACAGTGTTCAATTTTGTCTTTCAAAAGGGCTTGCAGCACCGGTCGGCTCTATAGTATGCGGCGACAAAGATTTCATTGCCCGAGCCAGAAGAGTACGCAAACAACTGGGCGGAGGTATGAGACAGGTGGGAATGGTCGCCGCCGCCGGTATTGTAGCTCTCAAATCAATGGTTGAAAGATTGCAGGAAGACCATGAGCACGCAGTTTTGCTGGCCGAGCTTTTAGGCAAAATTGCCGGAATCAAAATATTGCATCAAGAAACGAATATGCTTTTCATTGCTTCTGCAATTCCGGCTGTCTCAAGCAGGCAGCTATCCGCCGCGCTGAACGATGCCGGGCTCCTACAATTTGGCGACCATCAAGGAATTCGATTAGTCACACATTACGGCATCGAAAAAGTCGATATTGAAAAGGCAGCTGAAATCGCTGAACAAGTTTGCCTGAAATTGCAAAAGCAGTCGCTTGCAAGCAAGGCTTAAAAGCAGAAGAAGCATTTGCTGAATCTTAGCGGCGAAAGGGCTTGGCTGGAGGTCCACCCCAGGCGGCACCGGGCTCATGTCCTTCAGGATCTTTATCGATACCTTGCAAAAAATGCCTGATTTTTTTGAGCCGTACTTTTTTGCGCTGCTCAGCCGTCAAAATTTCAGCAAACTCGGTCATGTTCTCAATCATTGAATCAATCATCAATGCTTTTTGATTCTTCAGCTTTTCTTTGAGCTCAGCTATTTTTTTGCGATCTATAGTCGGCTTGCCGAGTTCTCTCATAATTTGCTGCATCAAGTCCATTTTGTCCACGCGAGCGTGAGCCATTTTTGAAAAGGACTTTTGCTTTAAATCAATAATTTGCTCAAGCTGCTCATCGCTGAGCTCAAGCCCTTCCAGAAAGTGGCGCCCGGCAAAGCCGCCCGGAGCTCCGAAAAAAGCTCCAAAACGCGGACCGCCATCAGGTCCGGAATCACCTGCTCCAAACATGAATACCTCCCGCCGCTAAACCTGCTGCTCTTATCCTAGCAGCAGCAGGATTATGTTTAAAAGCTGTGCAAAATAAAAGGGTCGGCAGCGGAAAGATTCAGTGCCGACCCTTTTATCTATGAAAATCCGGGTCTGAATTGCTCAGGCTTTAGCCCCGGCAAGTACCCAGGGTTCCGGATCTGAAGCTTTGAATCCATCGGCTTGATAGCCCATGGCAGCCAGTTCTGCCGTATATTTTTCCGGATTGTCGGCAGCTTCAATCATCACAGAAGCTACAACATTTAAAGCCTCTTCCCAGGCAGCTTTCATCTCATCGGTCCAAACACCTTCTTTAGATAGGTGCTCACTAAGAACAGCCACAAGATTCTCAGCCACAGCCGGATAATGAGCCGATTCTGTTTTATATTTCAGGTGACGAATACCCATAGCGCGCAAATAAGGCAGCATTCGATCAGGTGCTGTCAGAGCGGCTACGATTGATGACAATGAAGCCATCAATTTCTTATGTTGCTCTTCCGGAGGGGTTGAAAAAAGCGGCTTCACCGCCGGATACTTTTCAAATAGACGCTGGTAAAAGCGCATACCAAGCGAGTGCAAGCCGCCGTTTTCGGCTTTGGCGCGCTGGAAAGTTTCAGTAAGAAGCTCTACATTTATTGCCATATAAAAATCCTTTGCTTTACGGTTTTGAGAAGCAGGCTAACAGAGAGTCGGTCCTGATTTCCTCGCCCCAAAGAGCTAATCAGATCGGACGAGTAGCGCCCAAGCAAGACTGCCTGACAGGAATGCCAATAATTAATTAGCTCGGCATCTGGGATAATTAAGGAACAGAGACGATACGAATACGTCAATCTGGGAAGTTGGGAATTAGAGCCAGACTGTGTTTCTGGGTTCTTATCAGGTCCGAGGTTCCGTTCATGCGCAGCAGCCCCTTCAACCAGCGCTTAAGCATAATCTGTCTCAGTCTAATGCTATCAGCGACATCCTTTCCCCAAGCTTTCGCTCAAAGCAGCGCGAGTATTTACGAAAAACTGAGCAGCTACGAGAACACGCTTTTTGGAAAAGATGAAAAATCACTTTCCATTGAGAAAAGGCTTCAAAACGTCGAAAAGGTACTGTTTGGGAAAGCCAGCAAAAGCGGCAGCACAGCCGACAGAATAAACGCCATCGAGCATGTGATGAGCGGGAAAAACGAATACCTGCCACCGATTGCGCCTGAGCTCGATCGCTCGGAATTCGCTCCCACTCCTAAAAAGGCTCCAGACTCGGCAGATATTCAGGCAGTGGAGAATGAGGCACCGGCAGCCGCGGATAACAGCGACCGTGTTCAGGGTCTGCTCAGACAGGCAATGCAATCTTACCAGCAAGGCAAAACTACTGACGCAGAACGTGTTTTCAGACAAGTTTTAGCAATCGATTTTAGAAATGCCGACGCCAACTATAATCTAGGCGCCATAGCCGAAAGCAAAGGTGACCTGAGCAGCGCCGGCAAATACTACAAAGCAGCTCTGGCAGCCAGTCCTGCTGATGCAGACATCAAAGACGCTTACAAGAGCGTGGAAGAAAAATTGAAAAAACAAGCAGTCGCAAGCTCGACAGCAGCTCCGGCACTAAGCGGCAGCAGCCAGCCGGCAGTTCCTGATACAGCCATGGCCGCAGGAGATCGTACTATTGCCACAGAAGCAGCTGCAGCCTATAAAAAAGGGAATTTCGACGACGCGATTGCCAAACTAAGTTATTTAGCCAGAAAAAATCCCTATGATGCAAACACACAATTTGCTCTAGGCCAGGCATATCGAGGCAAAGGCAATACACAAGAAGCACTCAGACATCTGCGCTCGGCTGCCACGCTCGATACAAAAAACGACCTTTATGTGAAAGCGTTGAACGACCTGCAGTCAGATCAAGAAGACCAGCAAGCCGGCGCGGCTTCGCCGCAAACAGCCCAAGCTAAGGGTGGCGGCAGTCAAGACGTACAGCCCTTTGTCGGCTTGCCCCAGGACAATTCATCATCAGGCAGCAGCAGTGATTTATCGGCAGTCGAAAATTACCTGCGCCGAAACGCAGGCGGAAGCGGCATGATGATCGGATCCGTCTCAGGGTATGGCAGTGGCGGTATGGGCTCACCCTTCGGCTCGATGGGCGGCATACCGATGATGGGAACAGCCGCAGGCGGCACTCGTCTTAGACGGGTAATGACCTCAAGTCTTGCAGGCGCAGCGATGGGCGCCATGAGCAACAGAGGATATCCGGGAGGAATGAGTAAAGGAGCGATGCGCGGCGCCATGTACGGCGGCTTATTCGGCCTGATGCTCGGTGGATACTGAAATGAAAAAGCGCAGCAGAGAAATTCTCGCTTCAGTCTTGATTCTGAGTTGCTTGCTAGCCATGAGCAGCGGGCTTAAGGTAGAGGCAAAGAAGAAAAAAACAGAGCCGGCCGCACAAAGCGAAAGCAGCATGCCGCCGGCCGCTCCCGAGATCAATACAGGCGCTGCTTACAGCAGCAAATCAAGTCTGCCGGCAAGCAATGCCAGTTATTCAAACAACAGCACGCAGTTTTCAGCACCGCTGACCGGGCGTGTCGAGCAGGAAGATTTTCGCATTCGCAAACAAAGTCAGCCGGATAATATGAGAATCAGCCGCCAGGCACCGCAGCCGGCGCCAATGCAGTCTCAAAGCCCGATGGTCGACAGCAATGCATTTGCCGGTCCTCTGAACGGCAAAGCCGACGACTCGGCTCTCAACGGCAGCGCCGTCCAGTCGGCAGATTTTGCCAGATTGCCGAAAGGCTTTGATATAGGAGCAGACAAGGGATCAAGAGAGCTGGTTCTGGCCTGGGAAAAATGGCACAAACAGCTGGCTGCCGCTATTTATCAGGTTTGGAATGGCAGAGCCCGCAGTCCCGGACGAGCAGTTTTGAAAATAACCGTTTACCGCAATCGGGTCATGGTGCCTGAGATCATGAGCTGCAGCGGCGATTCAGATTTCAGATCTTCAATCATGAGCGTTTTCAGCGATCTTAACGGCAACCCAGGTTTGACATTCCCAGCCAAGTCGGAAAGACAGCAAGTCAGTTTTGAAGCCGAATATATTGCCGGAACCAACGTTGACCCTGGCTACAGCTGGCTTAAGGGCGATTACGAGAAAATAAACAAAGACTACTAATGAAAACTTTCGAGTGCTGGCAGGCTCCAGTATTTGCATTCTTCTCCACAGGGTTTTACAGACAGCTCGGCTCCGCTTCAAAGGGGCTTGGCTTCCTGTATATGCTCGTTTTGATTGCGGTGTCTTCGGCTGTAATTCCGGTCAAAGAATTTTTGAGTTTCCAGACCATGTTTACAAGCCATGGTCATGAAGTAATAGAACAAATTCCTGATCTCAAAATCGAGCACGGCAGACTCAGCATTAATCAGCCGCTCCCTTACTACATCAGCGATCCTCAGAGCGGAGCTTATTTAATTGCCTTTGACAGCACTGAAAATGGGGAGTCTTCGCAGCTGGATATTCCTCTGATCATCACGCCGGAGGGCTTTTCAAGCAGAGGCGGACAGGGGCAGAGCGCCCATGTTTTCAAGTCGATAGAGCATTTAAGCGTGAGCGCATCGGAGCTTCAGCGCTGGATGACGATTGGTCTATATCTGGTCCCCCTGGCCACTTATTTATTTGCACTGCCGCTTATCTGGCTGGGACATATTGTTCAAGCCCTGGGCTTCAGTCTGGCCGGATTGATTCTTGCAAAAATGATCAGCGTCAAAATAAAGTACGCAGGCATTCTGAGGATAAGCTCTTATGCATTGGGCAACGTTATTCTTCTTGACGGCTTTATGAACATTTTTCCACTTGAGGTACCGGGACTGGGAACGATGCTTATTGCGCTGCCGGGCTGGGCTCTTTACAAATTCTTCCTGGCTCTTGGCTATACGCTTTTTGGGGTAGGCGCAAATCTTTCTGCGCCTGGCTTCCGCTCAGTCAGCGAGCCGGGTGAGCCTGAAGGCGAAAGCAAGAGCGGAGAGCGTTAATTTTTAAAATTAGAAAAGCTAAGAGCTCCCGCGCCCCTGCTGCCTGAATGCTAAGATCTTGACTGGCCGCCCGAAGGCTCTCTTCTTGGCGTCTATACAAAAACAACGCACGAACCGGAAATTCACGGGGATTATCATGATTTCGAGTAACGACTTTCGTCCTGGAGTGACCATTCTTTACAACAACGGCATCTGGCAAATAATAGAAGCCATGCACGTCAAACCGGGCAAGGGTGCGGCATTTGTTCGCACCAGAATGAAGAATGTCGAAACCGGCAACGTGCTTGAGCAGACTTTCAGGGCAGCCGAAAAGGTTCCGACTGCAAATATCGAAAAGAGCGAAATGCAGTACCTTTACAAAACCTCCGATAACTATACGCTCATGGACAACAACAGCTATGAGCAAATCGAAGTTTCAGCAGATCAAATCGGTCCCCCCGTTGAATTCCTTAAAGAAGGTCTTGAAGGAATTCTGGTTATGAAATTCGACGGCAGAGTTATCGGCATTGATCTTCCAAACACCGTGGAACTGGAAATTACAGAAACAGCGCCGGACGAGCGTGGTGACACCAGCTCTGGTGGCGGCAAACCGGCCACATTGGAAACCGGCGCGATCATTACAGTGCCCTTCCATATAAAAGTCGGCGAAAAAATCAAGGTAGATACACGCAGCCGCAAATATCTGTCCCGAGTCTAAAGACTTGCGGCACTTAAGGCTGTAAGCAGCAGCCGGGCTCATCAACTCAAGGACTATGTGAGGCAAACTTGGTGAAGATCGATCTCGAACAAATCAAAAGTCTACTGGAAGTAGTCGGACCCACCGACATCACTGAACTCACTATTGAGTCCGGCGAAGAGAAAATCACGATCAAGAAACAACAAACAGTGATTGCCTCGACAGTAGAAATGCCGATGCTCGGCAGACCGGCGCCACAGTCCGCTCAAGTTCCGACCCCGATGCCGGAAGCAAGCATTGCGACCAAACCGGCAGAGGAAGAAAACAACGGCAACAAAGGGCTGGTGCCGATAACTTCGCCGATGGTCGGCACTTTCTATCGTTCTCCATCGCCGACCGCGCCGGCTTTTGTCGATGTCGGCGATCATGTAGCGCCCGGGCAAACCGTTTGCATTATCGAAGCCATGAAATTGATGAATGATATGCCCGCCGAGGTTTCCGGAAAAATCGTCAAAGTCTGTGTCGAGAACGGCAGCACGGTTGAATACGGTCAAGCGCTGTTTATGGTGAATCCCAAAGGCTAGGGTGTAGTCGTGTTTGAAAAGGTACTGATTGCAAACCGCGGAGAAATCGCCCTGAGAGTTATCAGGGCCTGCCGTGAAATGGGGATCAGAACGGTTGCTGTTTACTCGCAAGCCGACTCCGAATCTCTGCATGTGAAGCTTGCCGACGAAGCATTTTGCATCGGACCGGCACCGGCACCGCGCAGCTACCTTCACATACCGGCGCTGATCAGCACTGCCGTCGTGACGGGCGCCGATGCCATTCACCCCGGTTATGGTTTCCTTGCCGAAAACGCAAACTTCGCACAGATCTGTCAGGACCACCGAGTCAAATTCATCGGACCGAGCGTTGAAGCAATTAAAGGCATGGGAGATAAATCCACCGCGCGCGAACTTATGCGCAAAAGCGGAGTGCCGATTGTTCCGGGAACCGAAGGTCTTGTTGAAGACGAGCGTGAAGCTTTCAGCATTGCTGAAGAAATCGGCTTTCCCGTAATTATCAAAGCCACCGCCGGCGGTGGCGGCAAAGGCATGCGCATCGCCCGTGACGCCGCCGAGCTGTCTCGAGCCCTGAATGCTGCAGGCGTAGAAGCACACGCGGCTTTCGGCAATGCCGGTGTTTATATCGAGAAATATCTAAAGCCGATTCGCCATATTGAAATTCAAGTAATGGCCGACTCTTTCGGCAATGTGATTCACCTCGGCGAAAGAGATTGCTCGGTGCAAAGACGCCACCAGAAGCTCATTGAAGAAGCGCCAAGCCCGGTGATCACGCCGGAGCTCAGAGCAAAAATGGGCGAAGCGGCTGTTAAAGCGGCCAAGAGCATCGGCTATGAGGGTGCCGGTACGGTTGAATTCATTTTCGCAGACAACAAGTTCTATTTCATGGAAATGAACACACGCATTCAAGTAGAGCACTGTGTTACGGAAATGATCAGCGGATTTGATCTGGTAAAAGAACAAATCCGAGTTGCAGCCGGAGAAAAGCTATCCCTCAAGCAAGAAGACCTGAGCTTCTTTGGTCACTCCATAGAATGCCGCATCAACGCCGAGGACTCCGAACGCAACTTCATTCCCAGCCCTGGCAAAATAGACGCTTATATCGCACCGGGCGGTCCGGGAGTACGCGTAGACAGCCACTGCTACCCAGGCTACAGCATCCCGCCCAACTACGATTCTTTATTGAGCAAACTTGTTTGCTGGGGCAAAACACGTCAGGAAGCAATCCAGAGAATGCAGCGCGCCTTAGACGAATATGCAATTACAGGAATTCACACTACAATACCTTTTCACCAGCGCGTTCTTGCGCATCCCGTATTTCAAAAAGGAGATGTAACAACCGATTTTATTGAGAAATACATGCAGCCGGTCGGACAAACAAAATAGCTTCAAGCGAAGCGATTCCAATTCGGATAGAATGTATTTCTCAGTGCAAGCCATAACGGCTCCGTAGCTCAAGGGTGGAGCGAGCGACTCATAATCGCCTGGTTACAGGTTCGAATCCTGTCGGAGCCAAATTTTCATTTTGATACATTTATCATGCAGTCAAAAGCCAATCGGCTAGCGTCCTCTTTTAGAGATCCTCAGGGATTCGTTTTTAAAGAAAACGGACGCATTTACAGGCGCATTGAAGAGGCATTCAGGCCTCATTACGAGAAGCTGCAAAGCTCCGGTTTATATAAAGAGCTCTCTGAAAAAGGGCTGCTCGTAAGCCATGAAGAGCTGCCTCTTTCCGCCGATGAAAGCGCCTACAAGATCATCGCACCGCAGATGATACCATTCATTTCTTATCCGTATGAATGGAGCTTCAGTCAGTTAAAAGACGCAGCACTACTGACACTTGAAATTGCGACAATAGCACTGAAACACGGCATGATTCTGAAAGACGCCAGTGCTTACAACATTCAATTCCAGGGCACAAAGCCCATTCTGATAGACACTCTTTCACTGGAAACACAGAAAGCAGGCGCAGCCTGGATTGCCTACCGGCAATTTTGCGAACATTTTCTAGCACCGCTTGCTTTGATGAGCCACGGGGATCTGAGAGCCTCAAAGTTATTGACGACCTTCATAGACGGATTACCCTTAGATCTGGTCTCAAAGCTCCTGCCCTGGAAAACCCGTTTTAATCCGGCGCTCTTCATGCATATCTATTTGCATGCCAGAGCGCAAAAGGAGCATTCGGGAGAAAGCCTGAAAGAACTTGAGCAGAGGTCGATGCCTGAAAGCTCGCTATTTGCCTTGCTGGACAATCTAAGCGATTCTGTTCAATCCTTGACTTTGAACAAAGCCAAAACTGCCTGGTCGGATTACTACGCAAACAACAATTACACAGATGCTTCAATAAAAGAGAAGGAAAAGCTCGTTGCTGAATTAATTCAAGAAAATCAGCTTGATGAAATCTGGGACGTCGGAGCCAATACCGGTCGCTTCAGTCGCATTGCCGCTGAACTTGGCGCAAGAGTGATTTCAATGGACTTCGACCCGCTCTGTGTCGAAATGAATTATCAGATCTCTAAAGAAAAGAAACTGGATCTTCTGCCTCTGCTCATTGATCTTTGTGCACCAAGCCCGGCGATCGGCTGGAATAACAAAGAAAGGCTCTCTCTGATTCAGCGAGCACCGGCAAAACTAACCTTAGCTCTGGCACTAATTCATCACCTGGCGATCGCCAATAACGTCCCGCTCAAGATGCTGGCAGAATTTTTCCATGAGATAAGTCAAAAGCTGATTATCGAATTTGTGCCGAAAGAAGATTCACAAGTACAGCGTCTGCTGGCAAGCCGAGCGGATATTTTCCAGAACTACAACGAAGACAATTTCAAAAGGGAGTTCAGCGCTTATTTCAAGATCCTTGCAATAAAGCCGATCCCCGGAACGATGCGCACGATTTACCTGATGGAAAGAATAAGCTAATCGGCAGACAGAGAGTCCTTTGAACTGAGTTCATTTTCTGCTGAGCTTGAGTTCTTTTCCTTATTCTCAGGCTTTTGAAAACGGCTTTTGATTGATCTGATTATATTCTTGGCCGTAAATAAAAAAGTCAAAGCCGCCCCCGCCATTAACTGCAATATATAGCTGCCGGTGGACGGGTCTACATAGGCTTCAGCCTTTTGAGCAAAGGCGAAGAAGGACAGCAAGAAAGCAAGAAAAGCTGTGAGAAAGGCGGGATTTAGACTGAGCTTGATATTGAGCAATTGAGTCTATCTACTTGAAGAATTCGACATATATCAATATGCCACAAAATCGACTGCAAATCTCGTTTTTTCAACGTCGAAAGTCGTCAGACGGCGAACACAGGTTCCGGGCTCAGCGCCAGATTGAAAGATCCGGCAGCATCTGGAATTTTTCACCAAGATACTGATTCAGAATAATTCTGAAGCTATTGACCGGCGTAACCGTATTATAGAGACGCCCATACTGAGCATCGGAAAAATAATAAGCATTGAAAATACTCATTCTGGTTTCAAACATATCGGCTTTTGCTTCGCGCCCTTTTTCAGGCAAAAGCAGGGGACCGTGATCAGCTTGAATAACCATGACCAGAGGCCGCTTGGCGGCAGGCAAAAGCTCCTCCAGCATGGCTTTAACCTTATTCTCCACAAAAATAACTTGTTCCAGATAAGGGGCTTTGGGCCAGTCTATGTTGTAGAGGAAAAAGTACTTGTCAGATTTAAATGAGCCGTTTCTGTCGAAAAGAAAAGGCGGATGCGGCAAAACCACGTGCGCCAGCACAAATTTCGGTCCTTCAATTTGCTTGATTTGCTTTATATGCTCGAAAAAATTCAAACGAGTCTTTCTTGAATTATTTTGCATAAACCCGGTGTAAGGCTCAAATCCCTGAAGAATACTTCGATAGAGCAAAACCACATCAAAACTGGATAAATTGCTGCTTCTGAAGAGCAGATCAGCTTGCGGCATATTGTCCGTGGGAGAAAAACCTGAACAAATATCTATGAATTTGTAGCCTCTGGATTTGAGCAATTGAGCAAGCCTGTTCTTATGGATCATTTCGGCTGGAATCAAGTCGCTTCGATAACTCAAATAGTCGCGGTGATGACGCAGGTTAAGCGAGGAGGCAAGCGAGAGTGCCGTGATTGGATAGTTGCTGTGACTGTCTGTTGGTACGTAAAAGCCTTTTTTCTTCAAATCATCGATATATTGTTGATTGTCATAGTTGAACTTGGCTTTCAGTGTCTTAGGACTTGCCATACCGTCGAGGATGACATAGAAAATATCAGGTGCATCGGCGGGAGCAGCTTTTGCAGCAAGAGGGGGCAGGTTTTCTTTCCAGAGTCCCTCAATCACCGGAAGATCTCGCCAGAGACTGCCGGACAGAAAGGAAAGATTGCAGGCCACAAGAAAAATAGATACCAGATTCAATGCCGAGTTGAGCTCGCCGTCAGGGTCCTTGATCTTCAAAATAAATATTTGTGAAACGAACCAGAGCAAAAGATAAGCAGGCAGTATCAGCCCCGGCATGAAATGCAATTCGACAAGAGTCGATTCAAGAGCCGTAAAAGAGAAAAAGAACAAATAAAAAAGACTGACTGAAAGCCCTGACTTTGCCGGGTTCTTCAAAAACAAATTGGCGGCAAACCAGAGCAGAATAGCAATCAAAAAACAGAGCAAAGTCGGCACGATGGCTTCATCCGGGAAGGTCCATTCAGTATTGGCCGCAGCAAGGGAAATGGGCGGAAATATTGCAAATAGCAGCGGATGAAGAACTACAGACTTTAAGTAGCGCATTTGGCGATTCTAGCTTTTTAGAGCATTTCTTTAAAGTCCTGCATAAAGGCGAAACTCGGCTCTTAGTGCTGCTTATCGTTGCTTGTACCTGCCGGTCCTATCCTGTTATCCTAGAAAATTACAGGGAGCTTGTGCCGGATGCGGCAGCCAAATGTCAAGGATCACGGAAGCACGACACTTATGCTGAGTTCAAAGTCCCGTTATATTGGAATCGTCGGCGCGCTTTTTGTGCTTTTTTCTATCAGCTCTTTAAATGCAGCAATAGCGGCGGATGAATCGGCTGCCAAGACAGATGAGGCTGCAAAAACTACAGATGCGGAAACAAAAGAATTTGCACCGCCTGACCCCGTGCTCAGAGGACCACTAAACGGCAATGACACGAATTCGAATCCTCCAGCTAACCCAAACGGACTGCTTCCCGCCGATACAGTGCCTCTGGGAGTGGATCAGTACATGAACCAGCCGGGCTCTAATGACGGGAAGGGGCCGGAAGGTGAGTTTTTGCAGCTTGTAAAAGACCTGACTTTCAACAAGGTCTGCCAGGGTTGCACCGGCATTAAAGTTCGCATACAGAATAACGGCAAAAGTCCAATCATCGTGGACGGAGATCACGCACAGGCCAGGCCTGAGCTGGCAAGCATGTCTGAAGAAGCCTTGATGAAACAATCCGGCGGTCAGTTCAGCAGCAAACAAATCAAAACTCTGGCTCTTGTAGGAACGGCAACACTCATGCTGGCCGAGCCGATTTTGCAAGATCATTTTTCCACTTCAAAAACAGATTTCCCGGTCTCATATGGAGTAAATGAAACAAGAAGACGCCTTGAAGACCGGCGTTTAGCACGGCGCATTATTCTTCCGGGAGAAAACACGGAAGGGATCATTTTTTTCAAAGGCTCCGATATCAAAGTAGATAAACTGAGCATCCCGCTTTTGACTTACCCGCAAGGTCAAGCCAGCGGCAGCCTTGATATAAGCTGCAAACTGGACAGCAGCAAAACAAATGCTTTAGATTCCGCAGCTGCGGTTAAAAAAGAGAAAGCGCACAAATAATCAATTCGGATTTTCTCTAAACTCGCCGTCTTTCTTGCTGAAGTAAGCATAAGCATAAGCGGCCAGCATTAAAACAAGTCCGGCTATGATGAAAGCAAATATGCGATAGATTGTTGCTGCAGCTGCCAGATCGACAAATATCAGGCGCAAAACAAGAAGCCCGAAAACCGAAAGCCCCGTTATGCGCAGAATCTTGTCTTTGAGAGTGAATCCAGCCGCCAGCAAAAGAGAGCCTTCAAGGGCAAAACCCAGAGAGACATAATAGCTGTAAAAGTGCTCGCCAAGCAGCTTGCTCAAAACTATGACAGAAAGAACATTGAGTAAATTTCTCAAAAACACCCGCAAATTTTCATGCAGATCGGCAAGTTTCATTTTTCGATAAAGTTCGCCGACAAGAAAAACGGCAAAGACCGAAACTATTGACGAATACCCGCTCAGACGCGTTTCAGTCCAGAGAAAGCATAAAAGAATAAGCGCAGCAAATACGCCCGTAGCACGCAGCAACAGTTCTTTCGACTTTGCACCCAGAAAAACAAGAAGCAGTGCTTGCGCAGCCAGTACAGAGGCATAGAGATTCAGATCAGTTATTACTTTTGTTTCAAGACCAAAAAGCCAGAGGCTTGCAAGCAGATAGTAAAGAATAAAGATCTTATCGGCATTCTCGCGAGTTTCACGGCAAGCTCTAAATTTGAAAGAGAGGACGTAAACAGAAGCAATTGAGAGAAATTCAGAGACCTGAAGCGGCAAATTATCTACAAACATAGAAGCAATCGAGGCCATGAAGAATCCGAAACAGGAAAGAGCAATCAAATAATTTCGGCGCCAGCTCAGAGCAAGCAAGCCCATCGCAAACGCTTCCATGGACCATCCCAGACAGAGCAAAAATGGTCCGGAGCTGATATAAGCTGAGTTTTGAGAGCTTGCAAATACTGGAACCAAAACAGCCATAAGCACGCCGGATAGATGAAGAAACCAGTGGAAAGAAAACTCTTTCTGAAAAGCCGATATAGAATTTTTGAAGCGTTCGATTTGAAATACAGCTGTGCCAAGAGTCAAAACTAAGAGTGAAGGCAGCACATTCAGCACGCTATAAGGAATGTTGAGCGGGCCCAGAAAAAGGAGCCCTCGCTTCTGTGCAAGCTCCAGAAAGCATGAAATCAAAAGAGCCAGCGACAGAGGATATGAAAAAATCAAAAAAGAGCGCAGGCGATACTGCAATCCGGACCAGAGCAAAATTGCAAGCTGAAAAGTAAAGGCCAAAAGTCTGCTTGGTCCGTGAAGAATCTCAGGAATTAACAAAGCCGAGGAACTGAGCGAGAGAAGCGCATTTACAAAAGAAGCAGCCGGGCAATTAAGCCTTTTCTGCAAATAAGAAACAGCGGCATAAAGAAGCGCGCCCGAGAAAAACAGAATCTGATTTGCATTGAGATTATTGGCTGCCAAACTTGAGAGAAGCTCGATGGAGCTTACAAATGAACAGAGCACGGTCATAGAAAGAGCAGCTCGCCTGGCTTTAGGATTTCCCTCTCCCAATGACAGAGGCAGAAGGGTTGCCGAAGACCAGTAAGGCAAAATATAAGCAAGACTCAGCCATAAATCGGCGCTTGCTTTGCGCGCATCAAACGAAAAGAGCAGAAAAAGCAGGCTGCTTAAAGCCGCAATACTATA
>JAIEPM010000048.1 GCA_019748395.1 Candidatus Obscuribacterales bacterium | reverse complement strand
CGCCTGCCTGCGTGTTGCCGCCGTTAAATGCTTTATCCGGTCGCAGCAAAGACGCATAATCCTGCCAGGCTTTGGCTCTGGCATCTACTTCGCCAATCGGGTAAACAGCCGAAAGCTCAAGCCTGCCGTTTATGCGGTCGCCTGGTTTGCCTGCTCTGTCGCCTGCACCCTTATCCAGCACTGGTGGCGTCCAGGCTGCCTGAGACATTTTGTCCCCGGCGCGCTCAGCTTCCTGTTTTTGCTGCTCCTCGACAGGGGTCCAGTAGTTATCTGCTTCCGATTTTTTTTGTTTTGAGTCTTCAAACGGCATAATCAGGTCCTTCGGTAGCTAAACCGTGAACCAACTGAAACCCGCCAGATGAATCTATCCAAACTGAGCAATATTTTGACAGTGGATTATATATATAGGTAGTGGTGGGAATACGGCTGCCTGTCGTCACTTAAATCCACCATAAGAACTCTGCCAATAGCCTATGTTCCACTAAAAGCCATGATTCAAGCCGCTTTCGGGATGTCAAGCGAAGAAATTAAGGCAAATCCGGGGCTTTAATTTGAAAATTTGCTCGAAGCTGCCTGATAAATGGGTTTACGCTTTTTGCCTCAGGGAAAGAAATCTGTGGAGTAGGCAAGAAGTAAGTTTATGAGCAACTCTGCAAGTCCCGAGCAAATAGATGAAATTCGTGACTTTGTCGCCACAAGAGTCGCGGAAGGCTTTGATTCCGAGGAAGACATCGTCGAAAACGCGAGCGAGTATTTTAGCGAGGAGTTTGGAGACTCTCCGGAATTGAAATTACTGGTCACTCGTCTGACTTCTGAAGTCATGGCTGAACACATGCTTGAAGAACGCAGCTGGACAGGCGAAACAGATTGCGACCGTCTGGATAAAGCTTTTGATGAGCTGGAGCGAAACGGCATTGTTGCAAGACAGAACTTTACGTGCTGCCAGACTTGCGGACATGCGGAGATCTGGGAAGAAGTCGAGCAGGCAAAGCAAGAAACTGAAGTGAAAGGCTATGTTTTTTATCACATGCAAGACACTGAAAGAGTTCTGGAAGAGGGTCGGCTTTATCTGGCTTATGGCGCCAGTGAAAATGCCGACGATGAAACTGCACTGCGTGTAGCCGGGCAAATAAGCGAGATATTGCAAAACAACGGCTTTCAAGTTGACTGGAATGGTTCTCTGGACAAGCGCATTTGTCTTGAGAATTTGAGCTGGCGGCGTCGACGAGCGGTCCTGGTTTGAGTTAGCGAGTTTTGAGGCGCCAAGCCTTTATTAAATACGGCTTTCGGAAAAACATACTGCTTTGCGTTGCTGTTCCCATTTCCAGGCAGTGGAAATGATCTGATTTAAGCTGTATTCAGGAGCCCAGTTCAGATACTTACCGGCGCGGGAAATATTCGCGACCGCAAAGGGACCATCGCCTGTCCGCCTCGGAAATTCGAGGGCTTTGATTTCTTTGCCTGTTATTTCTTTTGCTTGATTTATGATCTCGCGCACGGATGCGCCCGTACCTGAGCCGAGATTGATTGCATGCAGTCCTTTTAAGTGCTCAAGTTTTTGAATCGCCAGATGATGCGCTCTGGCCAGATCATTTACGTGAATGTAATCACGGATGCAAGTGCCGTCCTTTGTAGAATAATCAGTTCCGAAAATAGACAGCGATTCGATTTCGCCGGAAGCGGCTCTCAGAGTCAGCGGAATTAAGTGGATTTCCGGATCGTGCGCTTCGCCAATTTCCGCGCTTTCATCTGCGCCGCTGGCGTTGAAATAACGCAGGCAAATGTATTGCCAGCCCAGGCGATCAGCGAGCGCTTTTAATGCATCCTCAACCATTAGTTTCGTAAGCCCGTAAACGCTCAATGGACCCAGCGGATCCTCTTCGGTCAGAGGTCTGTCCGGCGGCGGTGCGTAAGTGGCGCAACTGGATGCGGCGAATTCCAAACTCTTCCATGACTTCAAAAAGCGCCATAGACCCGGCGACGTTGTTTTTGAAATAAAGATGCGGTAAAGCCTGCGATTCCGGTACGGAAAGATAGGCTGCAAAATGAACGACTTCAGTAATTTTGTACTGGCTGAAAAGTTTTCGCAGAAGACTTTGATCGCAAATGTCACCCTCGACCCATTTTATTCTGGGGCTGAGTGCTTTAAGCACAAATTGCGGGAGTACTTTATCCAGAACGAGTATTTCTTCATCTGCCTCTTTTTGACTGATGTAATTTACAAAATGACTGCCGATGTATCCGGCTCCACCTGTAACTAGGATCATTTGTATTCACTCCGGCACCATTGGTGGTGCATAGTCGAGCTGCGGCAAAGTGCTTTTCAGCAGAGAATTACAAATTATACTCCCTTGGATAAATGCGGGCATTCTTGGAGCTGAGGCTGCAGGGTTTAGGATGCAAAAGCGGCGAGGAGATTAAAACTGGGCGTTTGGTTAGTCAATTAATCGTGTAAAGACATTCTGGCTGCTAAGATAGAAATGTCACGTTTAAGCGACTTTGCTGTTCTGCATATACGGCTTTGGTCTTCCTGAGTTTTCCTCTTGTTTTGTTATGGTGGTCTGCGAGAGTATGGTTTTTATTTGTGCTTTCTGAGCGGAGTTTGTTGTTATGAAAAATCTCGGCAAATCTCTTATTACTACTCTTTCAATAATTTCAATTTTTTCGTTATCGGCCGATGCCCGGCCCAAAAGCGATGGACATGCAACTCTTTCCGAATCACACGGAACCGTGATGAAGCGGGGCTTCTTAGATTGGAAAAAAGAACTCTGGGAAGATCCCAGCCCGGCCAAGCGCGGCGACAAGCTGGATGAGGGAATGCAGGTTGCAACCGGGGATAAATCGTGGGCGCAAATTTCATGGCCCTATGTCACAAGCAGAGCCTGGTCAAATTCCGTTTATGCAATTGCACCCAATCAGCGCCTTGCTTATCTGGTCGGAGGAGAAGTACTTTATCAGCTCGACAAAAAACGAAAAGATAAAAGTGAATATGTGATCTGGACCAAACTTGTGCAGGCTCGTTTGCGCGGCACCACGGTTCTTGTGCAGGCAAGTCCGGGGAAAACGAAAATCACTGTTCTTGAAGGTGTTGTGGATGCGATGAATCGCACAGACCGAAGTGTGGTCAGGTTAACCCCGGGCGTTGTTTATGAAGTCAGCGAACCCGAGCATCTTTCCACGGCGCAGGCTCTGGTGGAGAATGTCAAAGCTGAGGCAGTCTCAAGATCAAGCGGGTCCAATTCTGCAGGCAAGGCCGCTTCTCACAGTGATGCTCAGAACAATATTGCCATGCCGGGGCTGGCTCCGGTCGCTCTTTTTGAAACTAGACAAACAAGCACGGTACTTTCTCTGGTAGATCCAAACGCATTGCTGGCGCATCCTTTACTGAGCGTTTTTAACGAGCTTTTGCCCAGCATTTCGCTTGTGAAAAATGTATTGTCTTCTTTGAATTCGGACCTTTTGAAAATTACTAAGCTGGAAGATCAGCTTCTGCCCAAGGTACTCTCCGAGAAAGTCAAAATTGTATCCGTACCTCGCTTACTTTCCTACAAGCTTGGACCGGCGGTGGTCTCCAATTTTACAATGCCGCCCCTTGCATATCTTGATTTTCCGGCTTCCGGCGTGATCGGGCAGGCTTTGAATCAGCCCGCGCCTTCAGTGATGGGTGCTGTCGTGCCGACCGGTGCGCTTGCCGGCTCGTTGCAAGCCAATGTGGCTTTACAGGGTGTTTTGCCGGGCGGAGCGCTGCCGATCAATACAGGTAGCTTGAATCTTAGTTCGACGACGAGCTCCCTTGTTTCAGGCAGCGCTTCAAGTGTGATTTCACCGGCTACCGGCGCCGTCGGTGCTGTTCTTGGTGGTGTTACGGGTGGTGCTGGTGCCTTGCTTGGCGGCGCTGGGACAACGGTCGGTTCAGCGACAGGAACTATCGGTTCCAGTGCCGGAGGTCTTGTTTACGGCACAACAACTACGCTTGGCGGAGTGACTCAAACAGTCACTCAGACAGGCGGCGGTATCCTTGGCGGACTCACGGGCGGCCTTGGTTCTTTACTTGGTCATTAGTATCGCTATGAAAGGCAAGCCCGGGGAAAACCTTTGCTTTTGCTTGAAGAAGGGATCTTTTATATGCCGAAAATACTGATTGTAGAGGATGATCTTGATCTGGCTCATATTTTGAAAGATTGTCTTGAGGAAAGTCCAGGCTATAAGGTGCTTGATCTGCTCACGAATGAAGAGGCTGTTTATGACTGGATGGCAGCGCATGATACTGCCGAGCTGGATTGTGCTCTTCTGGACCTTTCAATTCCAAAATCCAGCCTGCTCAAAACTGCTCAATCCCGGAACGGACTTTCACTGATTGAAAAATTTAGAAAGGACCCTGCATTTCAGGGCAAAATCCTTGTGCTCACAAACTCGCGCATGATGGAAGACGGCAACCGGGCTTTGCAGGCCGGTTGCGATGGTTATCTCTGCAAACATGCTGCAATTGACGAAATTTCCTCAATGATTGATGAGCTCAAATTGGCTATCGGCGGGGAGCTTATGGTGATATCGCGCCAAATGCGCCATGTTTTCCTGAGAGATGAGCTTTCCGGCAAGGAAGCAAGACTGATGGACTTGCTGAGTGCTGGTCATTCCTGGGCGGAGATTGCGCTTGATCTTGGATACAAAAATGCCAATGCTGCTTGTGTTGTGGGCTCTCGCGTGTTCGCCAAAGTTCTGGCGGGCAGCGAGTATTTTTCCGGAGCGCAGGAGTTAGAAAGCAAACGTGATAAAGCCCTGGAGCGCTGGCGAGTTAGATACAGAGGGCAAGCAAAACGCTCAACTACGGCTTTTTAAGGCTTCTTCGTCTGAAGATGATTCTTTGCTGCCGGACTCTCCCCCCGGCTCAAGATGGCTTGAAGGAAGGGTAATCGTGATTGTTGTCCCGAGCCCCGCTTCGCTCTTGATTGTGAGCTTGCCGCCTAAAGCTTCCACAAAACTGCGAGCTATTTTCAGTCCCATGCCGTTGCTTCCATCACCGCTATCGAGGCTGTCGCTTTGCATGATTTCTTCCAGACGAAGCGGGTTGATGCCCTGCCCGTTGTCGATTATGGAGACCTGATGGGCATGCGCACGCGAGCGAGCTTCGATTTGAATGCTGGTTCCGGGCGGATTATGCACAACTGCATTTTTTAGAAGGTTGTCGAATATGCGTGCTAATTGCAGTGGGTTGCCGTTGACCCAGAAAATACGGTCGCTGATGCTCAGTTCAAGTTTGTCCCCTTTCATTTCAGCCAGCGGCTTTGCCATGTTGAATGAATCACTAAGTATTTTGTTCAGTTGACAATCTTCGATTTCGGCACTCCCTTGAATGTTTCCTCTTTCATAACTGACTGCCAGTTCGTGCAGCAAGTCGATCAGACGGTTTGCTGTTTTTGCCAGTTTCTCATGCTTTTCTGCTACTGACTCGGCGCTCAAGCCCCCCTGCAGAAGTCTGGCCAGCAGCCAGCTCATCACTGTGACCGGGGCCTTCAGGTCGTGGTTTATGCGTTTGACGAATTCTTTGCGTCGTTGTACGTCATTTGCCATCGCTTGAATGCCGGCTTCCGCCTCAAGTCGCAGCATTTCTTCTTTATGTTTTTCTGCCAGCAGTTGAAGCCTTTCTTCAGCATGTTCAAGCTCTTGCTTAAAAGCCCTGCTTCTGGCATTTTCGCGCTCCAAAAGCGCAGTGCTGAGGTTGGCGATGATCAGGGCTGCAAGCGGCACCATGGTCGGTACGATCAGTCCGGCATAAGCAAAAAAGAGTGCGGAAATCAAAAAGGACAGGAAAAGAGAGGAAAGTGCAAAAGCTATATCTAGTAGAAGTTTTGCTCTTGGATTTGAGTTCTTTTTTTCAGGAATCAGTTTCTTCCATAAACAAAGAAGTCCGGCAAAAAACAGGGAAAGTGCCGAAAAATAAAGGAGTTTTTGCGGGAGCTCAAGCCTTTGCGGCCATGATTGGCGGGCGACAGTATCTAATGCTTGTGCCAGTATTTCGGGACCACTCATCAGGTTGACACCGTTATTTGTATATGGAGTTGCATAAACGTCCGTGACTCCATCGCCGATGATCACAATTGCTCCTCTGAGCTTTACGTCAGGGTCATTGCTGTTTGTAGAAGTTATTCTTTTCCTCATTTCAGGATCGAATAAATAGGAAATCGGCCTTACAGGGTAAAGTTCGGAATTCGGTTCTCCGGCAAAGTCAATATCCATGATTGAGGGCAGCTCATTTGGTAGGCTCTCTCCCAGAGCTTGAAGAACTTTTATAACCATGGACTCTTTGATTTGCGAATTGCTTGTCGGCAGTCGGCAGGCTATCTGTCTTACTACCTGGTCCTCATCGAGCAAGAGGCTGGTGCAGCCCGTATATTTTGCCTGGGGATCGCTGTTTGCTTCTAATTTGGCCAGTTCACTCAGTATGCCTCTAGCTTCGGAACTTTGCTCGAGTTGCAAAAGGCGGCAATAGCTTCGGTGATTTACTGTACCGGCCATGAGTACCGGCACTTTTCTGCCTCCAAATTCACCGGAAGCAGAGCGATGTATAGCCATTGCCAGAACTTTGTCTCCCGGCGAATATTGTGGGAAATCGTTGTCCAGAATTATTAGCTTTACGCCGGAACGGGCCAGAAATTCTACTGTTTGCGCAAGATCGGCTCTTGCCATGGGAAATTGCATCAAAGGCTTGAGCCAGTGGTTTTCAGAAAGAGCATCCAGAGGCGGTTCATCTTCAAGCAAGTGGTTGAAAATGATCAGTTTGTGTTTTGGTTCTGGATGATTCTCTTCGATAAGCCAGCTTAAAGTGTAGTCCCAGGCCCACCATTGTCTAGGTATTTCATGTTCTTCGTGGTATCTGAGCAGGGCGGCCGGATTCAGTCGTTTGAGACCTTCGGCGCTAAATCGCAGATAGCGTCGTGCTTCAAATAAGCGGTTGATGCATTGCAGCTCTGCTCTTTTCAGTATGCAGCTCAGTTCCAGGCTGGCAGCAGCCAGAAAAGAGCTCACTGCAAAAAGCAGGAATAAGTTCCTGAATGCTGTTCCTTCCTCTGCTTTTTGTCCCTTGCTGCTGCTCATTGGACAATTATTCCATTCAAGTTTCCAACAAGGCTGCTGTAGTGGAAATCAGATAGAGATGGAAGCTTGCCTGAATACTTCGTTTATAACTTCATTTATTGCTTTATAAGCAGAACGCAAATCGTTTTCTGTAACGCAGTAAGGAGGCATCAAATAAACTGTGTTGCCGAGCGGGCGAATCAGAAATCCTTTTTCGAGAAAGCGCTTTTTAAGAAGCGGCGCAATGCTGTTGAAATAACTGTCGGCCTCTCTATTTTGTACCTCGGCAGCAAAAATTGTCCCGCAATATCTCTTGTTTGTAAGGAGTTTTTGAGTTTGTAGCTCTTCCTCTGCAAGCTTTCTGTGAATTGCTTCCATATTTTGAAATCTGTCGGCGTTTTTATTCAAGAGCCTCCATGAGGCATTGGCTGCTGCACAGGCAATTGGATTTGCCGTATATGAATGCCCGTGGTAAAAAGTTTTGTCGTTGTTTTCGCTCAGGAAAGACTCGTAAATGAAGTCGGCGCAAACAGTAACTGAAAGCGGCAAGAAACCGCCGCTTATGCCTTTGGAAAGGCAGATGATGTCGGGTTCGCTTTCGCTTTTGCAAGAAGCAAAGATGGCGCCTGTGCGTCCAAAGCCGGTCATGACTTCATCGTAAATCAAAAGGATTGAGTGCTCCGCGGCCAGCTTTGCTAGTTTTTTGAGAAACTCAGTCCGGCACATTCTCATACCTGCAGCACCCTGCACCAGAGGTTCGATGCAGATGGCTGCATATGCATTGGGATTTTGAGCCAGAAGCTGACTGAGAGCTTTTAAAGCATCGTTTTCTTTCTTTTCGGCTGAAAGATCGCCGTCATATGTACTTGGGTATGGAATTTGATCTATCGAAAATAATAAGGGAGCGAATTTATTCCAGAAGGGTGAGCCGCGTCCAATCGACATGGCACCGACCGTGTCGCCGTGATAGCCGCCTTCAAATGCAATGAATTTGCTGCGGCTCTGCCCCAGATTTTGCCAGTACTGGTAAGCCATTTTCAGTGCTACTTCCACGGAAGTGCTGCCGTTGTCCGAGAAAAATAGATGAGACAATTTGCCGGGCAGAGCTTCCACAATTGCTTCCGCCAGCTCCTCGGCCGGGTCATGCGTAAATCCTGCAAAAATTACCTGTTCGAGCTTCCCTGCTTGTTCAAAAATGGCTTCGGCAATGGAGGCTTCAGCATGACCATGCAAAGTCACCCACCAGCTTGAGATGCAATCAAGAATGCGGCGACCGTCCTCAAGCTGAAGATAAGCTCCGGAGCCTGACTTGACTTTAAGGGCGCTTTCCGCCGTGAGCATTTGCGTAAACGGATGCCAGATTTTTTGGCTTTTCTTCTCCATGCAGATTTTCGCCTCCGTTAAAGTTTTCTTTGAAGCAGTTTTGCAGTGTTTCGGCCTTGAAGTCAGGAAGAATGGGGACCTGCGCTATTACCTTGATTTTGCCGTAATGCTCAATTGCTTTGCGGTTTTCTTCATTTATTGCACCGGTCATTACGATTCCCAGAATCTGGATTTCGCGCATGCGCAGAGCCGCCAGACTCAGAAGGCTGTGGTTGATTGTGCCCAGGGCGCTGCGTGCGACGAGCAAAACCGGTATCGCAAATTTGGATATCAGATCAATAAGCAAATCTTTTTCGTTAAGAGGAACCAGTAATCCTCCGGCACCTTCGACAATGAGTTTTTTGCTTTCGTCAATTTGAGGCAAATTTAGATCGCTCATTGAAATCCGCTTATTTTCAAGGGACGCTGAAAGATGCGGCGAAAGAGGGCGTTTCAGCAAATATTGCTCTTTGAGAATCCGGCTGCGTTCAATACCTGTGGATGCAAGAAATTCACTGTCGGTATATTCGTCGCCGCTTAACGGATCTGCTTGACCGGACTGAATGGGCTTCCAGTAATACGAATCCAGCCCGTGCGTTAAGACTGCCGAAACAACAGTTTTGCCGACGTTGGTATCGGTTCCGGCAATAAAAAAGCGCTGGGGAAAATTCTTCATGTATTCACCTTGCGAAAGACCGCAGTGATTAACTGATAGCTGCATTTTACGCCTGCGCTTCCTGCACTGTTCTCAAGTTCAGTCATAAGTCGGCGCAGCTGTTTTACGGATAAACGCAATTCGTGTTTTTGTGTTCCTGCTCCGAGCTCTTTAATTGAGCGAAACATGGAAAGCGCTCCATCGAATTGCTCGTCGATAATTTCCTCTTTGTACTGGAACTCGATTCCCAGTTCTTCAGCCATCTCAGCCATGTCTGAGCATTTGGGCATGGGATTGAAAGTGAATGGTATATCAAGTTTCTCGGCCGCTTCTCGCCACTGCGGGCAACTTTGCTCGCCGGGAAAGGTGATTACAAGAACTCCGTCGCTTTTCAAAGCTGAAACTAAATGCTTTATTCCTTCTAAAGGCTGATAGAACCATTGAATTGCAAAGCTTGAGCTAATAGCGGCAAAGCTTTTATTCAGCTTCGACTCTTCTGCGTCAAATATTTCAAAGCTGTGCTTTTGAGTGATTTGCTTTGCAAGCCGCATGCGGCAGGCATTCAGCATTTGAGCTGAGAGGTCCGAGAAAGTGATGTTTCTCTCTGGAAATGCTTTTAACAACATGCTGCTGAAAATACCGGTTCCAGACCCGATTTCAAGAAAATCACCTTCCGGAATGCCGGGTCCTAGAGATTGAAGGAATTCGGAGCAACTTTCAGCAGCCAGAGTTTGCAATCCGGCATGTTGATCATAGCTCTGGGCGTGCCTGGAAAAAGCTCGCTCGACTTTTGTTTTGAAGCTCTGAATCCGGCTGTTCATCCGATAAGGCTCAGGCGTTCACTGTCAAAAGATGACGGATAGTATTGCGCAGTGAAATCCAGACAGGGGCAACGTGAGTTAGAGGCAGGGAATGACCTGCTCCTTCAAATAAAATCAAGGAGCTGCCTTCTACTGATTGATGCATTTCGTGCGATTGCGACGGCGCGACGATGCGATCTTCGCTGCCATGCAAAAAAAGAACTTGTTCCGGCTGTTTTAGGCGGCTGAGATCGAATCTGGCTGTGTTGAGCAGATGCAGGTCGTTTTCCAGTTGTTCTTGATTTAGATTCTCAAGATTGCGCATCAGCAGCAAGTGACTGGTGAGCAAAGGGTGATAGCAATTGCTATAAAACTCGTTAAGCACATCTAGAGGAGTTTCTTCCAAGCGACTGCTCATTAGATTTATGGTCCGACGTGAGCGTTTTTGTTCAAGTACAGTTCCGCTGTGGAAGTCGGCAAAGGCCGCGGCCAGAATCAGGAGATTCGTTGTTTTTAGAACTGAGTCAGGAAGAAAATGCAGACCAAGCGAATGGGCTACAACGATTTTGACGGAGCCTGCTTCACTAAAGGGCATGATATCTGCGGCTTGCCCGAAATAGCCTCGGTCAGGAGTCTGGATTGAAATTTCATAGTCCGGATTCTCGCGCAGATGCGGCATCCAGCCTCGCCAGCAAGAACTGTCGAATGCCCAGCCGTGTTGCAGAACTATTTCAACTTTTCTTTTCATGCCATCTCCTCAGTGTGTTTTGAAAATCCTCTATTTGTTCTTTACTGTGAAGAACAGTCAATGAAAGTCTCAGGCGGGCGCTGCCTTCTGCAACTGTAGGCGGTCGAATTGCAGGAACATAAAAACCGGCATTTTCCAGGTCCTGGGAAAGCTTAATTGCGGCAGCCGAAGAAGAAAGAATAATTGGAATTATTTGAGTGCTTGAAGCGCCGCAGTCGAAGCCCATTTTTTTGAGTCCATGGCGCAGTGTGTCCGCCGACGCGGCCAGTCGTTCACGTTCTTTGTCTAGATCAGGTACAAGGTCGAGAGCCGCATCAATCGCTCCAAGAACAGGTGGCGGCAAGGCTGTGGAATAAATCAAACCTGGAAAGAAATTGATCAGGTAATCTCTCATGACAGTCGAAGAGCAAATATAAGCACCAAAAGAGCCGAGTCCCTTTCCGAAGGTGCCCATGGAAATCCCGTTGAATTCCAAGCCTGCAGTCAGTCCCATGCCGTTGCGGCCAAGCACTCCTGTTGCATGAGCTTCATCCACATACAATGCCAGTCTTTCTTGCTTGCTTGTCGAAAGCAAAGCCGGTAAATCGCATCGATCTCCGTCCATGCTGAATACGGATTCAGTAAAAATCCAGCCTTCTTTGTCCTCTGAATTGCGACTGCTGAGGCGATTTTGCAGGTCTTCGTTGTCATTATGCCTGTATCTGGCAAAGCGGCTTTTGCTCAGAAGCAAACCTTCAATAATACTGCGGTGAACAAGTCTGTCTGCAAATGCCGGGCTTTCCTTTTGCAACAAAGACGGAATCAAGCTGCTGTTTGTTTGGAAGCCGCTCGGCAGAATCAGCGCCGTTTGCGTGCCTTTGAGTGCCGCAAGTTTTTTTTCGATTTTTTCAAAAATTTGATGATTGCCGCTCAGCAGTCTTGATGCGCCGTTGCCTACACCGTAAAGACGCGTGTATTCGATCGCTCTCTCTTTGAGCTTTTCCGATTGGGAAAGTCCAAGATAGTCGTTTGATGCAAAATTGACCAGCACTTTGCCGTTCAGCTCAATCTTGGCTTCGGGCAGAGTCCGGCAAGCGCGAAGACTGCGCAGATTGTTTGTGCTTGCGCGTTCTTCGAGGGCTTGAGCATATTGTTCAAGCAGACTGCTCATCGGGACACCATTATGATTGCCAAGATCCTAGCTCATAGTGGCTTTCATAGAATGTGCCGGCTTTAATCTAGCCCCATTTTTCAAGACGCTCTCTGATTTGCTTAACTGTGTTCTCAGAATAGAGCCGGAATACTTTCACAGGCACTTTTCCAGCCACCGCTTTGACGGCGGCTTCGCTTGCCGTGTCGCAAAGGACCAGGGAGGCATGCTTCATGATGAAGCTGATTTCAGTACTTTCTTCTTTTGCCAGACAGCGCACCGCCACTTCCTCGCCGCGCATTGCCGCTGCCATATTGTTAGCCATTTTCAACAAAGTCGGGCTGATTGATACAATCGCAACCAGGCTGCCCGGTCGCAAGGACATCAGCGCTTCCAGTTCTTCTTTGCCGGGTTCGACTGTGCATACGACAAATCTGGTGGGGTCCAGTTCCAGGCTTTGTACCGGGAAAAGGTGATAGAAGCTGGTGACTATTAGTGAATCTTCTAAAAGCTCGGGTTTTTGAGCCAGTTCTTCGCAGCGAATCGGTTCTACCGGCAGTTTGAAGTTAGGTGCAAGTTCTGCGCTCAAAAGCGGATGAAAATCGCTGTTGCGGTCGACTGCCAGAATTCTCTTTACAGCTTTGGCTTTAAGCATGCGGTCTGCGAAGTCCTTGACTTGCTGGCGAGACAGACCCGACTCTGCCGCACGTGCCAGGCATTGTTTGAAGAGCGTTTCCAGGCTCAATTCCTTTTGCATGTCGCCTGCCAGGCTGCGGTTGGCAACGCGAACGCCGCTGCCCTGCCGTATCTCCAGTAAACCGGCTTCTTCCAGATGATTATAAGCAGCAGTGACTGTGCTGTGGTGGATATCAAGCTTCTGGGCAAGCTGTCTGATGCTTGGTAGCTTGTCTTTCGGCTTCAGAGTCCCCGAAGCGATTTGCAAACCGATTTGCTCGACCAGCTGCTCTTTTACGGATACGGGACCGTCTTTTGAAATACTGATTTTGATGGAGCTTGACAGCATTTTGCCTGCGTCTCAATAGGAAACCGCTTTATTTTAGCTGCTTGCGTGGAGAATTGGCTTTGGTCTTTTACTCAGGTGCCGGCCGGACTTTCCTGGGCTTTGGCGCTGAAGCCGGGCAGGGCGCCGCAGCTGTTAAGCAAGAGTTCTTTATAGTGGTCTTTGTCGTTATCGCCGAAGAGCAGTAGTCTGTGCAGAGATAGAAGCTGCACTGTTTGTACGACGCAGACCTTCTTGCGGCGCATGCTTTCAAGAAAATCTCTGGATAGCGAAGGGCGCTGTTTCGGCGAAAGGTCAGGTCTAAGCTGAATTACCATAATTGCTTTCGGCTCATAGTTGTGCTGGCACCAGATCACAGCTTGCTGGTTTACGAGAGCTTCAAAGTCACGCAGGCTCGGGTCGCCGTTGCAAACAATAGTTCTGACAACGGCTTCCACTCTGGGCAGTTTCTTGACTGTCAGTTCAAATGGATTGTTCGGGTTTGGCTCAGCAAACCAATCGAGGGTGTCAAGCACTTGCTTGACGGCTTGCGCCAGCTCCGGACCTGAAGCTGATAGCAAAGCTTGCAGTACGCCTTGCGAGGAAGCGATTTTCCGGTCTATTACTTTTATGTCCTGACGAATCTCTTCAATAAGCCCGTTCAGTCGTTCCTTTTCGCTCATCAGTTTTTGAAGTTCAGGTGAAGCGTATTCATCAAGCCAGCCTGGAGCCTCTGAGTTTTCGTGCTTGCTAACGGGCAGCTGTGTTTCTTCCTGCTCGGCACTCTGCATGTACTCAGTGGCCGGACCGCAAGCCGATTGCTCTTCTTCCACTGCTTCGATATGAGCGGCGTCCACGTCGCTCAGGTCAAGCGTGCTGGGTCCTGCGCTTACCGGCTCTACAGTTCCGCGCAGTCTCTGGAGGGCTTCTCTGGCTTCGACAATTTCTTCTTCGCTTATTCCAGACGCGCTGCGTGGCACGGCGTCGGCTGAAGCATCCTCGCCTTTCCGGCTGTCAAAGCTCAGGCTGAATCTGTAGCGGTTGATACCGGCGCTCAGAATATCGCCGTTTTGTAATTTGCGTGCCGTGCTGATCGGGCTGCCGTTCAGGAATGTGCCGTTGCGGCTGCCGCAATCTTCAACATAGTAATCCGAGCCTGTAAGTCTTATTTGAAAGTGGAAACGTGACATAGACCTGTCACCGGCAAGAACAATATCGTTTGCCAGTTCGCGACCGATTTTGCAAAGCGGCGCCACAACTGGAAATGTTTTCCCGGTTACAACTTCCACAAGAGTTACAGGCGCTTTCTCATCTTCGTGCTTGAGCAATTGCATCTCTTCGGCGTTCAGCAAAGCCTCCAGGTCCACGCCCGTGACCGTGCAATATGGACAGGCGCTTCCGCTGAAGGATTTGTCGCATCGTTTGCACTTGTTTAAGGAACCCGACATCTGAAGAGCCTTTTGCCAGAGAGAGACACATGTTTTCCCTTCCCGGGAAGGGGCAAAATTAAACAAAAAAGGATAGCCCGAGCCTGTCCAAAATATTTTTCATGCGGATAAACACAATTGGAACCCTGAACCCACGTTCTGCTCCCTGCAAATGACTTGGGTTCAAATACGAAGGAGGGACAACCCTGCCAGTCCCTCCTTCGTATCCATTTAGCCCAGTTTTGAAAAACGGGTTCAGCGCTTATTGTTTTTGACCGGAATCGGCACAGGCACAGGAGTTGCCGGTGCCATAAACCCTTTTATGAGTTCTACCAGCCAGGCTCCCAGTTCGCGCATCAGAACACTCCATCTTTCTGAATCTCTTTTACCCGTTTTCCTGTCTCTTATAAACGGATGTCCTATATTAAATTCAGTGCAAGCAGGCTTTTTTCCAGTTCCGCGCAGAATCTTTCTGATTTTTTCGGAGCGATTCTGAACCTTTGCAGGAAAGTCAGGTGCTTTCCTGCTTTCGGGAGCTACTTGTTTTGACCGCGCAAAGTCTTTAGAGTTAGAGTCGGGAGAAAAGCTATGGCACCAGAGAAAAAACTGCATTTACCATGGTTTTCCGAGATTTTTGAGCCCAGAGTTGATTTTTTTGAGCTCTTGAACAAGCAGGCCGATAAAACTCTGGAGGGAGTTGTGGCTTTGCGTGATTGGATCAAAGCCGGCGGACTTGAATCCTGTCCTCAGGTGAAAGAGCTGGAGCGAGAAGCAGATTCACAGAAAGCTAATATTCAGCAGCAGCTTGTTAATTCGTTCGTTACGCCGTTTGACCGCGAGGATATTTATGAGCTTACCTCCTCCCTTGACGAAGTGATTAATACCGCCAAAGCCGTGGTGCGGGAGATGGAAGCTATGGAAGTAAGTTCCTCGGGGACCAGAATTCTTGAAATGGCTGAGGTTCTTGTGGATGGCACTATTTATTTGCAAAAGAGTATTTATGCCTTGCGCAAAAATTTGCCCGAGGCAAAGGAGCAGGCTCTGCTTTCCAGAAAATCAGACAGCCGATTCAACAAGATTTATCGTCCGGCGATGAAAGAACTTCTTGCCCAGGACGACTTCAAGAAAATTTTTCGTGTTCGTGAAGTCTACAAAGTGATGCTGCTTGGAGCTGAGCGCATTGAAGTTGTGGGTGAGCGAATTCTTCATGCTGTGGTGAAAATGAGCTAGCAAGCGGAGAACTCCTTTGACAGAAATTGCGCTGGCTGCTCTTGTAATTATTCTCAGCTTGGTTTTTACCTACAGCAACGGCGTGCAGGATGGTAGTTCAGTAACTGCGGGACTTATAGTTTGCCGTGTAATGAGTCCGCTCAGGACTGTGCTGCTTGTTGCCGCTTGCGAAATGATTGGTGCCGTATTTGGTGGCTCGGCGGTTGCAAATGCCATGAAGTCGATTTGCAGGCTGCCTCTAAATGAACAGCTCTTGCCGGTTCTGGCTGCGGGATTAACGGCTGCGATTTCCTGGAATTTCTTTGCAAAGGCGATTAAAATGCCTTCCAGCTCAACCCATGCGCTTTTCGGCGGTTTGCTGGGTTCTTTTGTGGCTGCGCCGGGAGGCTGGGGAAACATTGTTTTTGGTGAACTCAGTTTTTTCCATCCCAGTGGTTTCGGCAGAGTCATAGTCAGTCTTTTCGCCTCTGTTTTCTGGGGCTTTTTAATCGGTTTTATCATGCTGAACGTGGTCAGGTTGCTTTTGTTGCGTGCAACCAATCAAGTCGGAACCTTGCTGAAATTTGGCCAAACGTTGACTGTCGGGCTTCTGGCTTTCGGTCACGGGGCAAACGATCCTCAGAAATCAATGGGGATTATTATGATGGCTCTTTATGCTGCCGGTCTTACAACTGAAGGCGAAATCCCTCTCTGGGCAAGAATTGCGACTGGTCTGGCTATCTGCTTTGGAGTGATTTCTATAGTGCCCGGGATTGTAAAAAGAGTAGGCAGCGGCATTTTTAAGCTCGGTATTCTTGAAGGCTTTGTGCTGGATTCAGCCAGCAGCTTTATCCTTGTGCTCAGCTCGCTCAGCGGTTGTCCTGTTTCTACATCGCAAGTGATATCGTCCACGGTGATCGGTGTCGGTTCGGGCAAGCATTTCAAGGCGGTGCGCTGGACCGTGGCCAGGGATATTTTGCTTTCCTGGTTTATGACGATTCCCAGCGCAGCCCTCATGGCTTTTCTGCTTTATACCTTTGCCTTTCGTTTTTTGAATTTTTTGATTCCTTAATACAGTTCCAGGCTCCGCCATCAACTTGCAATTCCTTGAAGACTCTTAAATTTCAGCCGCTCCTGAAGAAACTGCGATAATAATAGTTTGTGCCGCTTAATGGATTAAAAAATGTCGGAAAGCTCCAATAAAGACGCTGATAATACGAGAGCAAAAAAGGACTGGGATACCTATATCCAGAAGTTTCTGGCGACGGTTCCGCCTCTTGATTCAAACACATTCAGCTCAGGTGAACAGGCTCTCAAATATCTAAAAGAGCTGGCTCAGAGACTTCCCGAGTCGCTTTCCTTTACGATAAAGACCATGATCGAACTATTGCAAGAGTTCACCAACATCAAAGGCGTGGATTTGCAGTTCAAATCACTGCGTATTCTGGATTTGAAAATGCATATTTTGAAGGAAACTGATCTGCCCTTAAACCGTGACATTATAGGTATAGGCAAAATTGAAGCATTGCGGCTTTCTAAACTGATTCACTTTCAGGCCGAGGTAGGCGATGGCAACAAGGACCTGCGCATGCATATTCATGAAGGTTTGTCCGTCGTGCTCAGCGTTGTATTTTTGGGCAGCAAGCAGATAATTCCACTCAAAGGCACAGCCAAGCTTCTAAAAGACGAAAAAGGTCAGCTTCTTGTCGAATCAACAGCTTATCTACCCGGCACTGATTTGCCGGTGACTGTCAGTTTTCCTCTGAAACAAATCCTGGACGAAGTTCGCAAGCAAATGTTCTAGAAATTTCCAGCTTCGGCAAGGAATAGCTTTCTGGAAGATATTTTTCAAGCTCTTTCAGGCTGAACTGAAAATCGCGGGCAGTAGCAAAATTAGCATCTTTTGCCTCAGTCTGAAAATTCATGTAAACATCAGGTGCGATGCCTTTGCCGTTTATATCAAGTCCTGACGGCAGGAAATACTTAGCCATGGCTACGTTCAGCGAACAGCCCGGGTCAAGGTTCCAGCCGCATTGAATGACACCCTTGCCGAAGGTTCGACTGCCGATCAGGCGTGCCTGGCGGCTGTCTCTCAGAGCCCCGGCCAGCATTTCGGCAGCCGAGCGGGTGTCTCCATCCACAAGGACCAGCATGCTCTTATTGCCGCAAAGATTTTGTTTTCTTTCCTCGACGATTGTTATGTCGTTGAGAACTCGTCGAAGACCATCTTTTTCAAGTATCAAGTCCTCTGAATACGGCTTTGCGTCCTCTCTTCCTTTCATTGATACGAAGCGTCCTTGATCGCACATCAGTTCGAAAGAAGAAAGCGCCTGCTCGACATACCCGCCGCCGTTTGCTCTGAGATCGATAATATAGGCTTCTGCGTCGCTTTGCATTTGCAGGGCGCTTTCCAGTTCCGAGCTTGTATGGAAGGAGCTGAAGCTTCTTATTGCCAGATAAGCTACATTGTTGCTCAGCCTTCGAGAGCTGACTATTGATTCTTCATGATCGCGTTTGAGTCGCTGTCTCGTTTCTGTAGCATTGCGGAAAAAAGTGTATTGATCTCCCAGCTCTGCCAGTACCTGTTTTAAGGCGTTTTCCAGTGCAGCTTCCGAATTTATTTTGCCGTCGAATTTGTGCTGCCATTTGGACCAGTTTTTCAGTCTTTCCGGGAACATGCTGTTGTCTTTGATTAACTGGCAGGCTTTATGAAATGACTTATCGAAAATTTCTTTGGAGATTTGATTTGCCGAATCGTTGTCCGCAAATTCAGCTGCAAAGCCCGGCGTCATTGAGCAGAGTCCGCAAAATAGAAGACTCAAAAACGCCCGAATCAGTTTTGTCTTTTGCTTAAGCACCTTTAGAGCTTGTCCTTGCTCCAGTTGAGTTTTGCTTTCAGGCAGCCTTCAGCAGACGTGCAATGTTTGACTCATGCTCCGGCAAAATGCGGCATGGGGTCTAAGCGAAACCCGGACGGGAAGCGCATTGGTAATTGTCAAGTGTTTATATTATCTACTAAGATCCCTTATTTGGCAAGGGTTTAGCCGAATTGCTGATTTTTGCCTTCCGCTTAGAGGCAGAGGGCAACAGGGTTTTACTTTGACTGGATTTCGAAACTAAAGTCAAGGACCGCTTATTTAGTTGATATGCGGAACAAATCCGTAAACTCTGAAAATCAAAATGGCGAACAAAAGAGCTATTCCAGGAATCAACATCGCCATTTTATTGAAGCTTCTTTGCTGCTCGTGGCTTTCTGTGACGACTTTGATCTGTTCTTCCAGGGTGCTCAATCTTGTTTCCAGATAGCTGTTGCGATATTTCAGGTCGCCGACCTGTTTTTCAAGATCGTTTATCTTTTCAAGAAGATGTGAATAGCGCGCTGAGCGCTTGCTGTTCTCCGGTGCGGCCGGGGGCTCTGAAATGATGGGCTCCTCTGTCGCCTGGCAGACCGGCTCGGCGAGCTGAGGAAGCTCATTTTCAAGACTTTCGTTTTTTTCTTGAGTCGGCTCTGTTTCAAGCATCGCTGCGCTTGTTTGAAGCTCTGTCTCATTTGTTTCGATAATCGGTTCGGAGCTCTGGGTGTCGTCGATTAAGAGGATGCTTTCATCTTCCGTGAATTCGACCTTTTCTGTTGTTTCAAGCAAGGTCCCGCTCTCTGACTGTCCTTCTTTTGATGTTTTTTTGTCCTTTTTTGGACGCAGCTTTTTTGGTATCAGGTGAGCCAGTTGTTCGGGAACACCGTCCGGGAAGACTCGCCATTTTTGTCCATGGCTTTCCGGCAAACGAATTGCCGGAACGGTGCCGTTCATGACTTTGCTTTTGAGCGACTTGCGCGTGTCTCCATAATAGAAGACGGCTTGCTTGATGCTCAGACCTTTATTGAAGAATTCGTCGTGCGAATCGGAAAAGAAAGTCTCCAGTCCATCCAGTTCTATTCTGTTTTCATGATTCTCGCTTGCATCCAAAGGACGAGCATGAGACTCCGCAGCCATGGCAAACCCTCGCAGTTTCTGGCTGCATTATCTTATTTTTTTTTGAAAATGTCGAGCCTCTATATATGGTGCCTATATATCTAATTTTGCATGCCTTCGATCACGCAGAGTAAAACTCCGGCTGCAATGCCGAGTCTGCGGTCTAATCTGCGGTTTGCATCATTGCTGAAGTCGAGGTTCAAAATGTTGATGATCGGCATGCGCGACATTGATGAAATATTGTCGCCGGAAATGCTCACATTGTAATTTTGCGGGAGTATCGAGCCGAGGATTACCCGTCTGAGAAGCGCCAGAGCTACGTGGTCTTCCGTTATATCACCAAGAACGGTATCGTGCTGGTTCATGATCGACCAGTGATCTTTCAATAAAGACGACTTCCAGCCGTGGCGCTTAAAGGCCCCGATTTTTTCTTTGCTTTTGCTGTCGTAAACGTCATATGCTGCTGAAAAATCGAGAATTTGCCTGGCTTTTATATTTAGCAGGGGCTCCTGCATTTCTTTGTTGGTGAAGAGTGTTATGTCTTCTTTTAGTTTGAATGCTTTCAACTTGCAGAACATGAGATCGGGTCCGTTTTGAGCGCTTATCTGCAAGCTGGCTCCCGGAAATGAGAAGAGTTTGGTAATTTTGACTTTTGGGTGTTGGTAGAGATCCACGGGAAAGCACCTCAACTGGCGACGATTTTGTAGCCTACTCCATGTACGTTCTGGATAATTGAGTCTTTCCCGCTGTCATCGATTTTGTCTCGAATTTTTTTGATGCAAGTGCGTATTGTTTCAGGAGAACGTTCGGATTCGGCTGTCCAAACGGCGTTGAGCAGATCGTTCGGACTGAATACTTTGCCTGCGTTGCGCATCAAGAATTCAAGGACTGCATACTCCATTCTTTGCAACTTCACTTCTTTGCCGCCTTTAAATACTTGGCAAGACTGAGTATTTAAGCTCAGATCTTTAACAACAATTGTGTCCGGTACCATTCCAGAGGGGCGACGAGACAATGCTTTCAATCTGGCCGTTAACTCCCGGGGATGAAAAGGTTTAGTCAAGTAGTCATCCGCGCCGCAATCAAGACCGCTGACTTTGTCCATGACTGTATCTTTGCCGGTTAGCATTATGATAGGAATGCTTCCGCCTTTATCCCGGTAGCTCTTGCAAACCTCAAGTCCGCTCATCAGAGGCATTTCAACATCAAGAATCGCTATGTCGAAATTATCAGTGTTGAGCGCGTCCAGGCCTTCGCTGCCGTTCTTTTTCCAGACGACCTCGTTTTTTTCAAACTCGAGCCACTCCAGAAGACCCTGTCCGAAAGATTCATCATCTTCAACTATCAAAATTCGTGCCATAGCTTCTTCAGACCGTCCCCCAAATTAACCGCTCACTTGCTTCTTTTATAATTCCTACCTCGGAGGCTCTTTAAATATACATGGGTTTCGGACTGAAGATTGCGCAAAAAGGACTTTTGTTGGTGGCACTGCCTTCACTGTTTGAAGTTGCTTTTGTGTTGATACTTTCGAATTTGCTTTCTCAAGCCGAGCAAGAAGCTGCTCTTGAGGCTCACTCCAAGGAAGTTATTGCCTGTGCCAATAATTTGACAAGAGCTACGATTGACGCCACCACTGCTGCCGGTGCTTATAAAATTACGGGCAATGACTTGTTCGCGCAACGCTCTGACCTGGCTTGCGAGGGTGCGCGCCGCCATGTCGATCGCCTCCGTGAACTCTTGAAAAACAAGACTGAGCGTCTGAAAGATCTCCGAAGCGTCGAGCGATTGACAAATCAGCTTTACAAGGTGGTTGACGGTTTCAAGAATAATGCCAACCCTGATGAAGTTCCATCACTTGCAACGATTATTGGGCGCGGTGAAATTTTTCGCGAGTTGAACAGGCTGGTTAATCAGTTAGGCGTGGTCACAAATTCGCTGATTGCCGACGAACTGCGCGTGGAATTTGAGAGCCCTTTGCAAAGGGCTCGAACGCGTGAACATATCAAATATGTACTTTTCGGCGGCGTTGTTCTGAACGTGGTGCTGGCTTTTTTCCTGGCTTTGTATTTCAGTCGCAGTGTGACCAGGCGCTTGTTGATAGTAAGAGAAAATACTGAAAGGTTGGCTCGACGGCAGCTGCTTGTTCCAGCTATTGGAGGCACTGACGAGATTTCGGATCTTGATGCTGCGTTTCACAAAACGGCTAAGCGTCTGGAAGAACTCGAACAGTTCAAACAGCAATTGATCGGAATTGTTTCGCACGAGTTGAAAACACCGCTCAGTTCCATGCAGGTGAATATAGCCATTATGTCGGAGGGCGTTGCCGGTGAGCTTCCCGAAAAGGCAAAACAGAAAGTGCGGGTTCTGGAGACTAATGTAAATCGATTGATTCGTTTGATCAATGATTTGCTTGATATTGAAAAAATGGAATCGGGTAAATTTGAACTGCTAATAAAAGACTGTCGTCTTTCGGATCTGCTCAATTCTGCTTGTGAAGCGGTGGCACCACTGGCCGAAGAGAAGAAAATTCGGATTGATATTCCCGAAATTACTTTTACTGTTCCGGCAGATCATGACCGAATTTTGCAGGTTTTACTTAACTTGCTTTCTAATGCAATCAAGTACTCGCAAGCAAATTCGGTGATAACGGTGAAAGTGGAGGAAAGCTCTGAGTTTCTTGAATTGAAAGTGATTGATCAGGGTCGAGGTATTCCCGAGTCTCACATAAGCAAAATTTTTGATCGTTTTCAGCAAGTCGAGAAAACGGACGAAACTGTCAAAGGTGGAACAGGACTGGGGCTGGCCATTGCCAGGGCAATTGTTGAAGAGCACGGCGGCGCAATAGGCGTTGAATCAAAGCTCGGGCAGGGGAGTACTTTCTGGTTTCGTCTGCCAAAGCAAAAGGCAGTGACGGCGTTACTGCCTTTTGCCGTTGAGCAGGAGATCAAGCAAAATATAGAATGATTCATCATCCATTAAATTGCCGCCCGTCAGTACGGCTTTCAAAAAATCTCTTTCGCGCTTGCTTACATGACCATCTTGCAAGATTTGTTTGCGCAGAATTCTGGCGCTGTACTTATTGATAGGTTCATTATCAGCCAGAATTGTTTCAACATCAGGTTCAAGCTCGCCGTGCGTTTTCATGGTCCCGTCCTCAAAAAGCTTACCCTAGCTAAGACTTAAGTAGCCCGACTTTGTTCCCAAGTCATAAGAACCAGCAAACCCGTTCCTGCTCACCTGTACGGGCGTCGCCATGCGGCGCCCTGT
>JAIEPM010000194.1 GCA_019748395.1 Candidatus Obscuribacterales bacterium | reverse complement strand
CAAATACAAGCAGTTTCACAAAGGCATTTCGGCCTTGCAAGAAGAAGGCGCAATTCAAATAGTGTGGCCGACTGAGTTGGAAACTCGTTACCCGGTTTTAGCCGCAGTTGGTCCGCTTCAGTTTGAAGTGGTGCAGTTTCGTCTTGAGTCCGAATACAACGTAGTTACTGTTTTGCGCAGCAGCGACATAATTCAGGCGCTCTGGGTCGCTGACGGTTGGAAGGCGCTGAGCGCCGCAAACCGAGAGCGCTGCAATTTAATTGTTGCCTCCGACAAAAATGAAGATCCTGTTTTATTGTTCAAGCACAAGTGGGATATAAATCTATTCCGTGACCGAAACCCGAATTTGAACTTGTTGCCTATAAGCGCAAATTCGCGACTTGTTGGTAAGAACTAAAGTCGGCAAAATTCATAAGTGCTACTTTTGGCTCTGAGCAAAGAACCTTTATTGTCCGCATGAGTTATTATGAAATAGGGTTATTGAAACAGAAGCTTCTTAAAATGATTCCTGAGTCCGATGATGCTTCACGCAAGATTGTTCAGTCCCTGTTGGTCGGGGGGGAAAGTCTTGTTTGGGCAGGAAAACCTGGATTTTGGAATGTTCTGCTCAGCTCTAGTCCAATGGTTCTTTTGGGATTGGGGTTATTTTTCGGCATTTTTGCCGTAACAGGGTTCTTGCACTTGGATCCAACTCTGGATGCAAGATTTAATAATGCCCCTGAGTATCTATACTTTGGAAATGTTCTTGAGGCAGTACTCGGTGTGTTGTTCGGCTTGGGTGGTCCGATTTTAGCTTGTCTAATCGCTCGTGGTTCTGTCTATGGAATAACCTCAAGGCGAGTGCTGGTAGTCAATCGGAAGTCAAAGAGGGTTATCTGGGAGTCCGAAGTGCATAAAGACTGCTCTGTATCTTTTGTCTGCGATAGCAGAGGGCGAGGCGCTGTTTGCTTCGCCGACTCGCTTAGCCAGGACCCCATTGGTCTGGTTTATCTTGATCGAGCGCATGTAATTGCCAAGCTTTTGGCTGAGACCTTTGGAATCCCACTTGAACAAGTTACATCCATGCCTTCGCTGCGCAACGTGACTACTGGTTTATTGCAGGAGTGCCTTTTGCATGCCTACTCCTTACTTGGCGATAAGCGAGGTCTGTTCGGGGCTGCAGCGGCGCTTATGCTCTGGGGAGTCTACATGAGCGTGATGTGGATTTGGGTCGGAACTATTGGTTTCTCCGGTAGAAGTGTGATTCTGTCATTGTTCATCTTGTTATTTACGATTTTTGTTTCAGCAGGATTAGTGGTCCGGCTGATTTACTGTTTTAGGAAGTAAAACCATTCGTTCGCTTGTCTAAGGATAATCATGCTGACAGGTATTAAACTGTGAAATTCATTTGAATTTGGTGTTTGTATTAGGAGTGAGAACTGTGGCGAAGCAGAAATTTGTGTCCGGAGTCTGTGAATGTATCACTTGCGGGCTCATATGTTTTATCATGAGTTTCGCTTCAGTCGCCCCGGCACAGGCTGATTTGGAGGCTGTTCCCGGAACTAGAATTAGAATGAATAAACCGGACGGTTTCGAAAGAGCTGCAACTTTCTCCGGATTTCAAAATGCAGATAAAGGCGCCGCCATTATGATCACTGAGATTCCGGCTCCTTACCGTCTGGCAATTTCCGGGTTCAATGAGCAGCGTATGGCAGCCAAAGGAATGAAGCTGCTTTCAATGGTTGAGCAGAAAGTAGCTGACTACGAAGGTCAATTGTTGGAACTTAGGCAGGCTTCTCAGGGGGTGCAGTTCCATAAATGGATACTGGTGTTCGGAAATGCTTCCTTTGCTCAGGTGATCACCGGCTCTTTTCCTGCAGCTCATGCAAAAGAGCTTAGCGAAAAAATAAAGCAAGCAATTCTCAGTAGCAGTTTTGATGAGAGCGCAACTAAACCGTCCGAGCAAAAGGACCTTGCTTTCGAGTTGACCGGAGTTGAGGGATTGAAGTTCGCAGGGCGAATTCAAAATGCGCTGCTCTTTAATCCCAGCGGTGAACTCCCAAAACAAAAGCTTGAGCATACGCCATGTTCCTTCGTTGTGGCTCAGTCTATCTCGATTGGCAAACTCAGAGTTGACGACGAGAGTACTTTTTCCAGAGAACGGTTGAAGCAATCTCCGGAACTCAAGCTCATCGAGATCCTGAGTGAGGCTAGTGTGAAGATAGCCGGTTTGCCGGGAAAGGAAATTCTCGCTTCAGCCAAAAGTAAGTCGGACGAAGACTTGTTTGTGTATCAGGTGATGCTCTTCACGCAAGACGGATACTACATTATGCGTGGAGACTGCCTGCGCTCTCAAAGGGCAGTTTTTGAACCGCTTTTCAGGTCCATGAGCAAAACGTTTAAGTTGAAGTCTGCATAATTGATTTTTGATGCAGCTGAGCTTGACTGAATCGGCCAGGCTAACTTTGTTTCTGTTTAGCGCCTGTGCGAATGCCGGGAGCTAAGTCGAATCTGTCGAGGTTCATCACTTTATTCCAGGCGGCAACGAAGTCGTTGACGAATTTCTGCTGCGAGTCGCTGCTGGCATAAACTTCCGAAATTGCTCGCAGTTGCGAGTTGGAACCGAAAACAAGATCGCTTGCACTGCCGGTCCATTTGAGCTTGCCTGTTTTTCGATCATGCCCTTCGTACAAATGATCGTCTGACGCAGACTTCTTCCATTCGGTGTTCATGTCCAGTAGGTTGACGAAGAAGTCATTACTCAATTTCTCCGGTCTGGAGGTGAAAATTCCACGCTGCGATTTGTCGACGTTGGTATTGAGAACACGCATTCCGCCTAGCAGGACGGTCATTTCCGGTGCGGTCAGCGTGAGTTTCTGGGCTCGGTCGATAAGCATCTGCTCTTCAGGGCGATCTAGATTTTTGCCCCGGAAATTGCGGAAGCCATCGGTTGTCGGCTCCAGCACTGCAAATGATTTTATGTCGGTTTGTTCTTGTACTGCGTCTGTCCTTCCCGGATTGAAAGGGACTTTGACGTCATGACCGGCAGCCTTAGCTGCTGCTTCCACTGCGGCACATCCGCCCAGAACAATCAGGTCGGCCATTGATACTTTTTTGCCGTCTTTTTGAGAGTTGTTGAAATCTTTCTGGATTTGCTCAATGGTTTTGAGAGTATTTGCCAGTTCTGCCGGATTGTTTACTTCCCAGTCTTTTTGTGGTGCGAGCCTGAGACGGGCACCATTGGCGCCACCACGCTTGTCTGTTCCCCGGAATGTTGAGGCAGACTCCCATGCTGTTGAAACTAATTGAGGAATGCTGAGTCCTGAGGCGAGAAGTTTGACCTTGAGGTTTTCGATATCTTGATCATCGATCATTTTGTAATCGGCAGCAGGCACCGGATCTTGCCAGAGCTGGGCCGGTGGGACTAAGGGGCCGAGGCATCTCGATACAGGTCCCATGTCGCGGTGAGTCAGCTTGTACCAGGCTTTCGCATAGGCTTCTCTGAAAGCCTCCGGATTCTCGTGAAATCGTTTTGCGATTGGGGCGTAAATCGGATCCATTTTTAAGGCGATGTCCGTGGTGAACATCATTGGTGGATGTTTCTTTGTCTGATCATGCGCGTCGGGAACCAAATTCTTTGCTGCGGCATCCTTTGGAGTCCACTGATTGGCTCCGCCCGGACCTTTTTGCAGTTCCCAATCGTAAGCGAAGAGGTTGTGGAAATATCCATTGGAAAACTTGGTCGGTGAAGCGGTCCAGGCGCCTTCAAGACCGCTCGTGATCGTGTCGTCACCGTTGCCTTTTCCGTAAGAATTTTTCCAGCCGAGACCCTGTTCTTCCAGGGGAGCTGCTTCGGGTTCATGGCCGACGTACTTGCTTGCATCAGCTGCTCCGTGTGCTTTGCCGAGCGTGTGTCCGCCTGCGATCAGCGCAACTGTTTCTTCGTCATTCATTGCCATACGGGCGAATGTTTCGCGGATGTCTTTGGCTGCTGCCAGCGGATCTGGCTTACCATTTGGACCTTCCGGATTAACATAAATCAAACCCATTTGAACGGCAGCAAGAGGATTCTCGAGCTTTCTGTCGCCGCTGTAACGCTTGTCTCCAAGCCATGTACTTTCCGGACCCCAGAAGATGTCTTCTTGCGGCTCAAATACATCTTCACGCCCGCCTGCAAATCCGAATGTTTTTAACCCGGCTGCTTCCAGCGCGCAGTTGCCGGTGAAAACCATGAGGTCGGCCCATGAAATTTTATTTCCGTATTTTTGTTTGATAGGCCAGAGCAATCGGCGGGCTTTATCCAGGTTGGCGTTGTCCGGCCAGCTGTTCAGCGGAGCGAATCTTTGCGTGCCGTAACCGGCTCCGCCCCGGCCATCTGCAACCCGGTAAGTTCCGGCACTGTGCCATGCCATTCTGATGAAAAAGGGACCATATGTTCCGAAGTCGGCAGGCCACCAATCTTGCGAGCTCGTCATCAACTCGTTTATGTCCTTTTTAAGGGCATCAAGGTCGAGTTTTTTGAACTCGTCGGCATAATTGAAATTCGGTCCCAGTGGATTGATCATGGGCGCGTTCTGAGAAAGCAATTTCAGATTGAGCTGATTGGGCCACCAGTCGCGATTTGAGAAGGCGCCCTGTGCGGTCGGTCTGAGCTCGGCTCTCTTGGCTTCGTCGCTCATCGGGCACTTGGCATTCGAGGACTCGACCGGCTTGGAGTCTGTTGCTCCTGCGAGCGGGGCAAAGTAGGTGCTTCCGATACAGAGAAGCGAGAAACTCGTCATAACACGAGTGAAGTGAGTTTTCGAAGCCATGATCTCTCCTGAATCTCGAATTTAGAGTCGACGCGTTGAGGTCCGAACAAGCCGCTGAAAGCTGCTAATGATATTCGATTTCAGAGGATTCATCCACTGGTCTTGACTATTCCTCGTGGCGTCCGGGAGATTCAAGCAGCTGCCGTTGCAATACAGTGTTTATGTCCTGATCGTATCCTGCCACCGCGGGCAGTATCGTTAGCGAATTGACAATCGAGATTTACTCAGGGCGGAACCCGAATGTAAGCCTTCTCATCTTCCAGCTTTTGGAAGCTGAAGCTCTTTCAATTATTGGAGATGCTGCTTTCTGATAGTATTGCCGCATAGCGTACTAATTGAGGACCTCATCAAATGGGAATTGCAATGATGAAAACGTCAGTAAAAGTAGCGACTGCAGTTACTGCTGTTTTCCTGTTCAATCCAGCAGTAATAGCGGACGAGTCCGAAATCAAGGAAACCGTGAAGGCTCCTTTTACGAAAGTAGAGAAAGACGCGAAGGGCAATGAAACAGTAAAAGCACCTTTCACGAAAGTGCAAAAAGACAGTGCCGGCAATGAGACCGTGAAGGCACCTTTTACGAAAGTGCTTAAAGACGGCTCAGGCAATGAGACGGTGAAAGCTCCTTTCACCAAAGTCGAAAAGGACGAGCAAGGAAATAAGACAGTCAAGGCGCCTTTTGTGAAAGTTACAGAGGAAGCAAACGGCAATCGAACAGTGAAAGCTCCTTTTGTAAAGGTTGAGCATGTCAACGGAAAGGTTCATATAAAGGCACCTTTCGTCGACAAGTGGATGACTGAAGAGGAATATCAGAAGAAGCATGCCGAAGATTCAAAGAAAGACGAAGATCGCGATTAATCTCCAATCAATTCTTTTCCTTTAGCTTGGCGATTATGAAAGTCCACGTTGAAGAGAGTCTTTTGCTTGGAGCGCAGCCCTCAAAAGTATTTGCTGTTCTGGCTGACCCTCGGCAGCATAAGCATATTATGCCGGATGCCCTTGTCGGCTATGAACTTGAGTCCGATTCCGTGATCAGCTTTTCGCTTAGGCTTTCAAATTTAACAAGAAAATTTAGAGTTCGAATTGAGCCTGTCGAAGAGAACAAACTGCTCAGAGAATGCGATATGGAAAGCGGTGTGCTCACAGAATATCGTTTCTTAGCGCATCCAGATGGAACGGTGGTGACGATCAGCACCGAATATGATACTGCAAATTCAATTTCCGGTTTTATCGAAGCCTTAAGTGCTCCTTCTATTTTGAAGCGTCTCTACCACGAAAAACTTATCAAACTGGGTAGATATGTGCTGACTGTATAAAGCCTGCGTGAATAGTTGATTTGTTTTGGATAAGGACGCCGCAGTTCTTGAGTATCCTGCCGGGAATCGAGGCAGATGCGCCAATGAAGGCGATTTATTTATTTTGGGACTGAATTAGGGTGAGCTTCTTTGGAGAAGCGGCGTCGGGTACATAAACGAGCTCGCCCTGTTTGTAATTGAGTGAGCCGTTACTTGCAAAGCTAAGAGTGGAGCTTATTCGACCGTCTCGCTTGCCTTCGTCCGGAAGTCCGAAAGGTTTATCTGCGTAGAGAGTAATTAGATCGCTCTCTATGTCCCAGTATCCACAATGCGCATCAGAGTTTGAATCGATCAGGGTTGCAGAGTGATTTCTATGGAATTCAAGAGTTGCTGGTCGATGTTTATCGCTATTTGAGCTTGCGAGTTTCCATGTGTTTGAAATGAGAACTTGCATTTTTTCTTGTACTGCATTCAGTTTCTCGGAATTTACCGAAAGGTAGGTCTTTGCTTCGACCAATGGAATGGGGTGGCATAGTTCCAATGAAATTTGATTGTCCTTACCGATTTCCAGAGCCCAAATAGTGGTGCCGTTGTTAAGCGATAGTCCAAGTCTCTCTTTCCCTGGATGAGGACTTTCGTTATTTACATGAACGATTTCCCAGCGCCCTTTGTTGTTTCTGCCATTTTGCGGACTGAAACCGAAAAACTCTCCGTTCTTATAAAAACAGTAAATCCACTGTTTGTGATTAAGCTCCCAGGACTGTTTGCAGAGATGGCTTTTCGCAATCTTGATTTTGTCTGTTTCAAGCGCTTGCTCCGGCTTGGAATTGTCTTTTGCTGCGGAGCTTTTCTGAGCCGGTCTCATCACAAAAATATTGTCGCCGCAATCTTTTTGAGAGCTCCGTTTGGGTTGGGTGTTCTGATTTGACATGGCTTCCCGGCATGTCAAACATAATAGTAAGAGCGCTGCAAGAGAAATTAGTGAGCTCGTTTTGAGAAGCTTGCGATTGATGCGATTGGCTTCCATCGAAATTTTCTCTCTTGCTTTGTGATCTGGAGTGAGCTGAATCAACCATCAATAGACAGTATTGACTGACAGAAAACTTCAGTCTACGGAGAAAACCCTGATCTCTCTAAGGCTGTGCCGGCCAATCCGTCCAAAGAAGGGAGACCCGCGCCAGGGCAAGTTGGCGCGGGCTTGGGTCGAGTCATGAATAAAACTTCGGCTTATCTTTTGTTGGCTGCGTCAAGTTCGGCTGCCAGCTTCCTGTCGGCTGCCGAATAAGGGTTGAAGGCTATATCCTTTCCATCGATTCGGTAACTGTATCTGCTTATGTTGGAAGCAATTGCTTTCCTGATTTCTGTTTCTTCGGCACTTTCAAGCTCTGCCTGTGGTGCAATTGGAAGTATCATTTTTGCTTCCGCAGGTTTGGCTTCGTCAAGTATTCTGTTTAAGAATTGCTCCCGTTCTTCTTTTGAAACATCTTCTTCCGCAGAGGCTTTTGCTTCTGCCTTAAGCTCCAGGTTATTTCCCTCGTCGTCCGGAATTTCATCAACGGCACTGGGTTTTTCTTTGCTCGCGACCGCTGCTTCCGAGTCCTGGATGTATGCTTCGTTACTTAGAGCTTCTGTGATTTGCCTGCTGTCATTTTGTCTGTTTTTGCTTGGACTGCCATGTAGATAATCCTCGAGCAGTTTTAATGCTGAGCTTAATTCAACGTTTTCTCTGAATGTCGAAATCGCAGTTTCTGCATCCTCGTCGCTGAGCAATTCTTTTTCTTGACCCATTATTGCGATATCCTTGAGTGCTTTCGCCGAAATACGACCACACTGTATGGTTTTATTTCTGTGCTCTGTTTCCCGTCTTTGGGGTTGATCCTAGTTTCGATTTCTAAACGAAATTTGAAGGACATTGCTTTGCTGCAGTTGTGGAATTTTCTTGGCGCTTAGACCCAAAACTGCCAAAAGCTATATGCATAATCATGAGTGTTGGGTATTTATTGGTGATTGATCATGCAAAGCAACTCCACAATTACAAAACGCGCTGCTGTCGAGCAGGAAAATGCTCCAGGCAAGGAGTCCTGCTGTTCTGAGCCATCGCTTGTTCAAGAGATTGTTCGGCTGACTTTGCGGCTGAATTACTTACCCTGTATGGCTGCCGGTGTCTATGCGGCTAAGCAGACCGGGTTTAGCCATCATTGCCATTCCGAGTATTTTGCTATCTCGCTCATTGGTGCTGCTCTTTGTTGCACACTCTGGTTTCGTGTGGCAAGCAAAATGAATGAACCGCAGCAAGCCTTGCTTCGCGCGTACTTGATTGCTCCTCTTTCCATGCTGATTGGTATTTTTGCAAGCCTTCTGATCGGCTAAGTCCATAGACCTGGGCATGGGAATATCCACACTGACAATACGGGGGCCGGGGACCATAATGGATTAAATTCCATTTCAGGGCATTTAATGTTCGAAAAAGGCGATGCCGCCAGAAGCATTAACGACAACATTCGCGACTTTGGCGAACACCTGTTTCATTCAGTGATGCAGGCTCCTCGTGGTCTTTACCAGGTCGCAAATAAATTGACTGCCGATAGTTTGCCTGAGTGGAAGGCTGAAAAGCTTCCGGTGGATAGCCGTGGAGCGCTTATGGGCGAACTCACCGGTTCGGCTGCACTTTTTATAGGCTCGTCGTTGCTTGCACGGGCGGGAGCAAAGCGTTTCGGACTGCTCGGCAACTCTGAAATGTCCCTTGTCCGGCAAACGACGCTTTCGGCGCTCGAAACAGGCGCCGCAGGGTCGATGCTGGGGCTAGCGCAGCCTGTTAATGACAGGGACCGTTTCTGGGCAGAAAAACTGCAAGTAAGTTCTCAGATGGGTCTCTCTTTTGGTGTAATGGGCGCAGCTAACAGAGCCCTTTCCTTAAGCGGCTATTTCGGTGTTGCCGGAGAAAGAAGCATTCACCAATCAATTGCACTCAATGGCCTATCCGGAGCCGGAGCAGGGGCTTTCGATGCTTTTGCTAAAGCCGGTATCACGGAAGGGCGCTGGGCAAGTCGTGCTGAAGTTTTGAATTCATCTCTGAATTACGGCGTTTTTGGTGGATTGGTCGGCAGTTTTGAATATGCAGCCCCGCACGTGATGCAGGCTGCAAAAACTCTCTGCTCTAATTTGAAAGCATCTGAGAGCCTGGCGTTTGGCTTTCGACTAGACCCCAACCTCGCTCGTTTGACGGGGGATCCGATTCAGAATTTGAAGCTGAGTGAAAAAGCAACATTGCCACTGCCGGCTTTCGACAAAATGGCAAAAGTAACAGTAGCTGCTGCCGCACCGGTTTCTGAAGAAGCCTTGAAACAATCGCTTAAATACATTGAGCGAGGAAGTCTTGCCGAGCCCTTGCAAGATGGCGTGAGGATTGCTACCAGTGTGAGATCTAAAGGTCTTGATCCTAAAGGGCTGCCGCTCCAGTCTTCTGAACGTTTCATTGTTGTTGACCGGGCTAATGATCCGGTATTGCGAGCCGTTACAGAGGATGCAAAAGTTCGCTTTCAAGGTATTACTGATCCACATGAGCTTGCAACTGAAATTAATGGGTATGTCGGCAAGCTCTTTAACAGATACAACTTGAAGCCCGAGCAACTCGATGACCTCTATGGCGAGATGCTGCGCCGCAACAACGGGGCGCTTATGCCGATCGGCGAATTCATTCGCAGTGGCAGCGCTGTTTGTTTGCCCAGAGCGACACTTGTAAAAGCCATCGCAGATGATCTGTCTCTGTCGCTTCGATTGCGGGAAGGACTGATGGGAATTACAAAACCTCAGCCCCATGCCTGGGTCGACAGACTAGTCTCTTCGGGAGAGTTCAAAATTTACGACCCTTCTCATGCACCCAATCCTCAGTTTCGCTACATGACTCCTAAGGACCATTAAGCCAGCCTAGAATCGTTTTTGCTAAAGCATCCGGCTGGTCTAGCGGGATCCAGTGGCTTGAGTCTTCAATGCATTCATAGCGCCATTCTGCAAACATGTATTTTCTGGAGTCAGTCATTTGCTTTTCTGTCAAAGCGATATCACCTTTGCTGTAGATGCCTAGTGTCGGCACCGTGCATTTTTTGAAATTCTTGCCTGCTAAGTAGAAAAAATTGGCGCGGTACCAGTTTATAGCAGAGCTCAGTCGGCCTGGGCGAGAAAGGTCTCTGATCCAGTTTGCAGTTTCTGGGTTTTTTCCGGCAATTTTATGCAAGATTGCCCAGTTCTTGTGGGATAGAAGCCACTCCGGATAAGCAGGCAGTTGATAGGCGAGAATGTACCAGCCTTTTAGCTTTTGCTCGAAGCCTGCATGCCGATAAGCCAGCGGATGTCCTACTGAAATGGCGACATAACGTTTGAAAAACTCCGGGTGTTCAAGGCAGAGCTGCCAGCCGATGAATGCTCCCCAATCATGCCCGACCAGATTTACTTTTTCGCCTATTTTCAAATATTTCAGTACGGCAAGGGCGTCCGCGACAATTTTGTCGATTTCATAGGCTTTTTGTTCTTCTGGTGCATCGCTTTCGCCAAATCCCCTCTGATCATAGGCAATGACCTTGAATCCTGCTTTCAAAAAATGAGGTATAAGATAGCGCCATTCTTTTTGTGAATCCGGAAAACCGTGCAAAAACATCAGCGGCTCTCCCTCTCCTTCGACATAGAGATTGAGAGTGATACCGTTTATCAGGATCTTTTGCGGTTCTTTCATAAGCTAATGCGATAGCGGATTATTTACTCCCGATTTTCACGGCGGCGACGAGTGCCGGTGCGCCGGCTGTGGATGGCTTTAGTGTTAAGAATACAAGCCTAAAGCAAGTGGAGCATTTCTATAAAAACAGTCCGAGGGCGATCTCAGGCTTTGGCTTCTGCGGTTGTTTTGCTGTTTTCTTTGGATCTTGCTACAGATAGAATCAGTTCGGCTGATTCTTCAACGGCGTTATGCTTTTGAATCAGGGCAGAAAGTCGCTTTGCGTTGTTGCGATAAGACGGGTTTCTCAGTAATTTTTTGACTGCTCGTCTTATCGATGACATATCCGGAGTGCTGCTGCGCAAATTTATGCCTGCGCCGGACCACTCGACTCGGTTGGATACTTCAGCCTTGTCTTCTGTTGTCCCGGCGCTCAATATGGGCACACCTTGTGCCAGCGCGTAGTGAACTCCGCCATAACCACCATTGGTGACGAAAACATCGACGTGTTGCATCAGTTTGCTGTAAGGCAGGAACTTAGCTACGCGGCAGTTTTTGGGAAGTTGTTCTTGAGTTGCTTCCGGAATACTTTTGCTTGATACGACAACCAGAACATCCATGTCTGCAAGTGCATAAATGGCGGGCATAATCAGGTCATCGATTTTGGTGGCAATTGTGCCCTGGGCGACGTGAACTACAGGGACTTTGCTTTCGACCATTTCATCCCACCATTCTGGCAGCGGCATATTTTCTGGAGCTTCAGGAAGCAAGGGTCCGACGAAGCGCAAATTTTCCGGTCTGTTGGTGCGCGGATATTCAAATTCTTCCACAGTTCCTTGAAGAAAAAGTTCGCTGCCCATCACCACGCCTTCAAATATGCCGCAATTGTCCGGCTCTAAGTTGAACCTGGCGCGCACTGCGTTTTTAGCTTCAATTACGTCTTTAAAGATAACCCGATTTGTAAGCTCGACTAGAAATTTGTTGCGCAGCTTGCCTGCTGCGGATGAATCGGGAAGCAGTCCAAGTCCAAAAGGAGCTACTTCATCTGAAGGTAGTGGAAATGCAGTAATGCCGAATGCTACGCAGGGCGGCCCGCCAATTTGCGCAAGCAAAGCACCGCCTCCAAAGGCAGTGTCGACAACAACAACAGAAGCCGGAAAAGTTTTCAGAATTTCCTGCATTTCATGAACGCTGTCGGGAATTGGTTTTGTGAAAATTTCAATTAAATCGTATTTGAGCTGATCAATACCTTTTAAGCGGCTTCTCTCAGGAAAGTAGGTGTCCAGTTTGGCATCATCAAAATCGATGTGCCTTCCCATTGCTTCAAATACGGCACCAGTAGCTTCGATGGCATTTTTGAATTTCTTGCCTGTGTACCAAGATACCTCGTGCCCCTCCTCCACTAGTTTGCGCGCAATCGGCAAACCGGGATTAACATGACCTGTAATCGGCATTGTTGCAAAAAGTATTTTAGCCACTCTATTCACCTATGTTCTTCTTGGTTAGTTCTTTGCCCGGGCACTGAGTCTCTTTCTCCGGTTTAGACTTATAAAAAAGGTAGCCCTCTCATACTTATTCTGAAAGGGCTACCAAATGGTCAAATCATGCTCACTTAAATGCGTGAAAAGCTCAGGCGTAGCATCTCGCGAGCAAGGACCAATTCCGAGGGCATGCGCTCTTTCAGTTTGTCGAAGAATTCAGCATGCGAGTCAATTTCATTTTTCCAGAGTTCGGTATCAACATGCATCAGTTCGTCGAATTTTTCGCGAGTTACTTCTGCTTCGATACCTTTCCAGTCTATGTCTTTGTATCTGGGCATCCAACCCAGTGATGTTTGTTCGGCGCCGCTGCGTCCGTGAACTCGATCCGAGATCCACTTCAGAACACGCATATTCTCGCCGAAGCCCGGCCACATGATTTTGCCTTCTTTGTTCATGCGGAACCAGTTGACGCAGAAAATGCGCGGCGGGTTCTTGATCATATGTCCGATTTGCAGCCAGTGATTGAAGTAGTCGCCCATGTGATAGCCGCAGAAAGGCAACATAGCCATCGGATCTCTGCGTACCTGACCGACTTTGCCTTCAGCAGCGGCGGTGGTTTCAGAACCGAGTGTGGCAGCCATGTAAACGCCGAAGTTCCAGTTGAATGCTTCAAAAACGAGCGGAATGGCGGTGGCGCGACGTCCGCCGAATACGAAAGCGCTTATCGGAACGCCTTCCGGATTGTTCCATTCAGAGTCGATTGACGGACACTGAGTTGATGATACTGTGAAGCGGCTGTTCGGGTGAGCGGCTTTGCGTCCGCAATCCGGAGTCCACTTGCGACCCTGCCAGTCGATTAACTCAGCCGGAGGCTCGTCGGTAAGTCCTTCCCACCAGACATCGCCATCGGGTGTGAGAGCTACGTTTGTGAAAATGCAATTCTTGCTGAGTGTTGCCAGGGCGTTCGGGTTTGTTTTTGCAGATGTACCGGGTGCAACTCCGAAGTAACCTGCTTCAGGATTGATTGCATAAAGATTGCCGTCTTTGCCGGGGCGAATCCAGGCAATATCGTCACCAACGGTGGTGACTTTCCAGCCGTCGAAGCCTTTGGGCGGAATCAGCATTGCAAAATTGGTTTTGCCGCAAGCGCTCGGGAATGCAGCTGCAACATATGACTTGTCGCCTTTTGGTGATTCGACACCGAGAATCAACATGTGCTCAGCCAACCAGCCTTCTTCTTTGCCGATTGTGGAAGCGATACGCAGTGCCAGGCATTTTTTGCCGAGCAATGCGTTGCCGCCGTAACCTGAGCCGTAGGACCAGATTTCTTTTGTTTCCGGGAAATGGCAGATGTACTTGTGCTCGGCATCGCAGGGCCAGGCAACGTCTTTTTCTCCGGGGGAGAGCGGATGACCCACCGAATGGAAGCAAGGAACGAAGCGTCCGTCGTCTCCCAGCACATCGATAACCGCTTTGCCCATGCGGGTCATATGCTTCATGTTGATAACTACATAGGGCGAATCAGTGATTTCGACGCCGATGTATGACAATGGTGAACCAAGGGGACCCATGCTGAAGGGGATGACATACATCGTGCGGCCGCGCATCGAGTTCTTGAAAAAGTCTTTTAGAATTATTTTGGCTGTTTCAGGTTCCATCCAGTTGTTGTTGGGACCGCAGTCTTCTTTCTGGGTTGTGCAAACGAAGGTTCTGTCTTCGACACGTGCCACATCTGACGGAGCCGAGCGTGCCAGGAAGCTTCCGGGACGTTTCTTTTCATTGAGGCGAATCAAAGTGCCCGATTCGACCATCAAATCACAAAGCCGGTTGTATTCCTCTTCGGAACCATCGCACCAGTAGATGCGGTCCGGGTTGCATAGTTTTGCCGCTTCAGCAACCATTTCCTGGAGTCGCTTGTGCTTTACTTCGTAACTGGCTTCAACTGGTGGAAAGGTTTTTTCCATAACAGACTCCGTCGTGGGCATGACTGAAAGCTCCTGAGAAACAATCCTAAAAAATCGTACACCGGGCTCAACCATGCCTTTGCAGTTCATCCAGATGTATTAATCCTTCGACTCCCCTAGGTGAGCGGCTTCTAATTTCCACTTTGAGTTTTGCAGGCTGAGTCCGGAATTCGTGCCGGATTGATGCTTGCAAAGATGCAGCGGGTCTTCAGTTTTATTTGCATTGATTAGTCAAAGCCTTATGTAGAATTCGGGGCGAATAAAATAAGATACAAGGCGAAGCAGCGTTAGCTAAGCATACTTACCAACTACTCAGCGAGCCTATTGCAATTCAAGAAGAAATTCGGAATCTTTCATTTCCCGATTTATATTTCTGGGGTTTTGCTTGCCTTTGCTTTTTGCGCTCAGGCTCTTCTGGCGGAGCCTGAGTCTCAAGCTCCACCGGCGGATCCGATTGTCGATAGTTTCCCGGCTCAAAAAGCAAATTCTGCCTCTGCGGATGCGGCTCTGGGCAAAGAGATGGATCGAATCGATCAGGAAATTATGCTCAAGCTGATTGAGCTGGCAAGATTCAATATAAATTTTTGTCGGGAAGCTAATCATCACCAGTGGTGGCGAGCCTGGCTTTATCCTGTTGCGCGAGAAGCAGGAACTGCTGCTTCTTTTGCTTATACTTTGACCGACCTTTCTCAAAGCGCGCGAGGTTTGTCTCGTCCGGGCAGAATCTCGAAAATTTCAATTCGGCATGCTCTTCAAAGCAACCTCTGCGGTAATTTAATTAGTGGAAGCGCCAGCTCATTTGAGCTGGCTCAAAATGCCTGGGTTATGATGGCGGCTAAACGTCAAGGCTATTCGCCTTCCAGCTCCGTCGCATTTGTGCGGGCTATTGTTTCTCAAACGGATAAGTTGTTGCAGCGTCGAGATGAGCTGGCCTCTAAAATCGAAGATAAAAAGGAAAGCGATCTTCATGAACTGGAAAAGAGTCTACTTCTTCAAGTAAGGCTGCAGCTGCTTTATCAGTTTCGAAAGTGGAGCTGTACTTCTCGTGAGGTTGCCTGGCGAGAAAACGTATTTTACGCACTTGATGCTGCGCAGAATTTTGTTGGTGCTGCTTCTCCGATTCTCTCTTTGAAAGGCTTTCATCACCCGGCACGCAAAGGTCCATCGGCCATTTGTTCATTGGTTTCCAATTCCATGGCGACATTGAACCCTTTAGTTTCAGAGCTTGCGGGCTATAGTATTCGTCGATATCAAAAACATAAATTGGCCAAAGACTTTCCGATGGTGCGTCCTGCAACCGAAAAGGAGACGACAGTCGCTGATGTCAAAGACTTTGCCAATCAGAAGGAGCTTGAGGATTGGCGGCTTGCAAAAGCATTATTGCTGGCTTCGAGGTCCGAGCGAATGGATAAAGCTCTGGATCGCGACATAGCCTCAATCAACAGGCTGCGTACTGTGGCTCAGCAAAAAGCCGTAACCGGACCTCTGATTGGATTGGCGACTGTTGCCAGATCGACCTTGGCAACAGTTGCTGCTTATGCTTATTCCAGCGACAAGGTCATTTCAACCAGGCTTGCTTTTTCCGGGCGAATCTCTCAGTCCTGCGGTCAGCTCTATGCGCTCATAGATACTCCTGCAACTCAGGTTCGAGGCATTATCAAATCAAGAAAGCTTGAGAAAAAAGGCGAGGCGCCCGAGCAGGTTTTTCAAGATCGCATGAAAAGGCTTGATGAGCTTGAAGCTCAGATCAAGGAAGCACGCTATTAAGCGGAAAGCACCGGAATTTTGTGCCGGTGCCTTTCCTTCGTATATTCTTCGAAGCTAATTTAGACTCTTGCCGGGCTCAACTCCGTGACCATGACACCGTGTTGGGCGAGATCGGCGAGCATGGCTTTTGTGACTTCCGGATTATGACCGAGGTCTTCAGGTGGATGCACTCCCGGCTCGCTGAATTGTTTTCTAGCCAGCACCATAGCAGTTGCGGCGGTCGTGAAAGCTGTGGTTCGGCTCATTGCCGACATGCCGTCGTGATAGCGATCTATGAGCCTCCAGGCGCGAGTTTCATTGCCTCGTTTGCCTTCAACAAGCATAAGCAGAACATCTTTGTTTGCGTGTGAAGGATAACGGTTACCGAGGGTGCCGGCAATGGCGTGGAATGCTGTCGGATCGTCCAGCAATCCCATTTCTCGAAGCATTTTCATTGTGTCCAGATGACCGGGCCAGCGTAATGTGCGCTCTTCCATAAACGGAACGTCTTTATAGCTTGTCAGAAGAGTTCTCAAGCCGTCGCTGAGAAATGCCTCCATCTGCCCAAGTTCATGATCTTCATGTTTTTCGATCGAGGCATCGAGAGGATGCGGCTCGATGTCTTTTCCTTTTTGGCGGGCTCTTGCCGGACGAACATACTCAGCCATTAAATCATGCGGATTGAAGTAAACAGCGTGCTTGTATGCAGGCGGAGGATCTTGCGGAACGCCACCAACCAGGATACGAACACTGTCCAGTCCGCCAAGCTGGGCATAGGCATGACCGATTAAAAGATGACTCAAACCCGGGGCTACACCGCAATCGATGATGCATGCCGAACCGGTTTTGCGAGCTAGTTCCGCCAGATCAAGCGGCGGGTCCGGAGTAAAGCAAACGTCTGCAACAGGCACTCCTGTTTCAATGATGTTTTTCAAGGCGCCATGTGCGATTTTGCTGGGAACTGCCAGCACTGCAACATCTGCACCCTTCAATAAGTTCTTAACCTGTTCGGCGTCGGTGACATCGGCAATTACCGATTTTACGCCTTCCGGCAGGGCATTCGGTTTGACGAGATCCGATACGATTACTTCGGGCTTTTCCGGTCTATCTGCCAGATTTTTTGCAATAACGCAGCCTTGCATGCCGCCGCCAAATACAACTATACGCACAGACTTACCTCTCTTTCTCGGAAGACCGGAACCTTTGAAAACGGCATTCAGTATACAGGATGAATTTTGGCTGCTTTGAAATTATCGTTTTTCCATTATCTATTGAAGAAATTAGAAATCTGCAAGCTTGGCGACTGGAAGCTGGTTATAATTGCCGATCAAGCATTTAGAGGACTGTTCCAATGTTCATTTCAATTAACCATATCCCGGTAAAACAAGGTCGCGAGGCTGATTTTGAAAAAATGTTTCTTGAGCGCGACCGCTCGGTAGAGAATCAACCCGGCTTTTTGAGTCTTGATATTTTGAAGCCCGGACAGAAATCTTTTCCCGGCGGCAAGCCCGAGCCTATCGGCGATAATGAATATCAAGTGCTGACTCGCTGGGAGAATCAGGCGGCATTCCGGACCTGGGTACAAAGCGATGCTTTCAAGAAGTCGCATTCACGCGAAGTAGATCACAGTATTTTTGAGGGCAGAAGTTATTTGACCTATCATGAATCGCTGGAGGGCGCCGGTGCCCAGAAAGAACCGGTCCACAGCTAAGTTTGCCTGATTGAACTTTATACATATTCCTGGGAGGCGATGCACATGAGTTCCGCTGCCGATAGTCATGGTATGCGAGTAGAGTCGGATAGCATGGGGGATATAGAGGTCCCGGCTTCTCATTACTGGGGAGCACAAACTCAGCGCTCGCTTCAGCATTTTGCCATAGCTCATGATGTGATGCCCCGGGAGATATTGCGAGCTTTCGGCATCCTCAAGAAATCGGCTGCCATCGTCAATGCGGAGCTCGGGCTTTTGACCGAGGAGCAGGCTTGTCTAATCGTGGCGGCTGCAGATGAAGTGATTCAGGGAAAACTTGATAGCGAGTTTCCGCTTCGCATATGGCAAACAGGCAGCGGAACACAAACCAATATGAATGCCAATGAAGTTATTTCAAACAGGGCAATTGAAATGGCCGGCGGCAAAATGGGTTCCAAAAATCCTGTTCATCCAAATGATCATGTGAATCGTTCGCAGTCATCAAATGATACTTTCCCGACTGCCATGCATATTGCTGCTGCCGAGCAGATTAAACACAAGTTGCTTCCTGCATTGCAGGACCTTCGCGATGGGCTTGCAATAAAAGTCGAGCAGTATAAGGACATTGTCAAAATCGGACGTACGCATCTGATGGATGCTGTGCCTTTGACTCTCGGTCAGGAGTTCTCAGGTTATCTTGCTCAAGTCGATTACGATATTGATATTCTGTCTGCCGCTTTGCCTGCGCTTTACGCGCTGGCGATCGGCGGCACTGCAGTGGGTACGGGCTTAAATACGCACCCTGAGTTTGCCGAAAGAGCCGCAAAACAAATAGCTCGCGAAAGCGGCCTGCCTTTTTATAGCGCGCCGAACAAATTTGCAGCGCTGGCAGCGCACGATGCGCTGGTGAATGCAAGCAGTGCGCTGCGTACTCTGGCTTGCTCAATGATGAAAATTTCAAATGATCTGCGCTGGCTGGGCTCAGGTCCGCGTTGCGGTTTGGGCGAGTTGCATTTGCCCGAGAATGAACCGGGGTCATCAATAATGCCCGGTAAAGTCAATCCTACGCAGGCTGAGGCAATGACGATGATTTGCTGTCAGGTGATCGGTAATGACACCGCTATTGGTATCGCGGGAAGCCAGGGTAATTTCGAACTCAATGTATTTAAGCCGGTAATCATTCACAATCTGCTGCATTCAATTCGCTTGTTCGCGGACGCACTGCCCTTATTCAAGAGCTATCTTCTTGACGGATTGGAACCGAATCTTGAGCGCATCAAGTATTATCTTGAAAATTCTTTGATGCTTGTAACTGCTTTGAGCCCACATATCGGCTATGACAAAGCTGCTAAAGTCGCGCATAAGGCATTTGTGGACAACACAAGCTTGAAAGCTGCTTGTTTGAGCCTTTCTTATTTAAGCGCAGAAGATTTCGATAAATTCGTGCGCCCGGAAGAAATGACTTCGCCTTAAGCCGATTCTATTAATTGCGTTCGAAGTTTTTCAGTCGCAAATAATTCGGAAAGGTTTTTCCGAACAAGCGAGCCACGGCTTTGCCCTTGAGAGGGTTTTTGCGAGCCACGGCAATTCTTGCCGGTCTGGTTAGTGTAAGCAGTGGATGTCGGCAGCGATGGCTGGCGCCTGTGTAATTTACGGTTGGGCAGCTTTCAGTTTCAACAAGTTTTTGAACAACCTTTTGCGCTGAATCTCCCTTGCCTAAATTCCGCGCTTTTTTCTGCATCTCCGCAAATCTTGCTGGGTCTGCAAGTAATTGATCCAGCTTAAACGGCAGAGTCGGCAGGTTATTGCAGCGAATCGCCACGCCCTGCTCAAGCAGGTGATCCGAGTTACGTTCTTCTTGTCCGGGTATGGGATTAACTATTGCCAGTACCAGACCGCGAGCCAGTGCTTCCGAACTTGTAAGACCTCCGGGTTTACCCAGCATAATGTCCGAAGCTGCCATATATTCATCTATTTGATCCGTGAAAGCTACCGGTTTGATTAATAAGTGGCTGCTGCTGTCCATTTGAGCAGCTTCTTCATCCAAGCGTTCTTTCAAATCTCTGTTTCTGCCGCAAAGAGCGATAACCTGAGCCGAGTGTTTGAGATTTTGTAATGAGCCGAGCAATTCTTCCACCGGACCGACTCCATGCCCACCTGCTGAAAGGAGGATAGTCGGCCTGTCGGTGCGTAATCCGTATTTTTGCTGCATCTCTTTTTTGTTTTTATTGATGCTGAATACAGGGTCGACCGGAATACCGGATACGGTCACTCTTTCGTTGAAAACACCAAGGCAGCGCAAGTGCTCACGAGTTTCGTCCAGAGCTACGAAGTATTCGTCGAAATGACGGCAAAGCCACATGGCGTGCATGTCGAAATCAGTAACTACAATTGCATGCCTGGCTGAAATTTTTCTTTTGCAAAGCAGCCACGAACAAATTTCGGCGGGCAGAAAGTGGGTACAGATAATCAAATCCGGTGCATAGTTGCTGATCATTTTTGCAAGCGGCAAAGTATGCAGGCGGTCAAATGCCAGGCGCTGTCCTTCGTCTTTCCAGGGACGGTCAGCTGCTTCGTAAAGCAGTCCGAGCACGGATGGAACGTGGTTGACCATGTCGATATAACCGCGCGAGTAAACATTGCGAATTACGGGGCTGCAATATTTAAGTGCATCTTCGTGTCTTATTTCTTTAGCAGCGCCGGAGCTGAGCCAGGCTTTTTCAAGAGCCTGGGCTGCTCGAATGTGTCCAACTCCTGACGAGGCTGAAAGTATGAGAACGCGGTTTAACATTGGGCTCCCCTGTGGCTTGCGCTTAGACTATCATAAACCTAATTTACTTTGAAAAACGGCTTACTTAGATTTCGCTACTTTCGCATCTTAAAGAATCAGCCGGGGTCGGCTTATGACAGTTCATTTAATGATCTAGCCGGCAAGGGATTTTTTGCCGCGGATGAATTGTAAGAGTTCGAGGTTTACATAATCCATTTGCAGTAAGCAAGATCTTAGATCAGTCAGCATGGCCAGGCGATCTTCAAGTATATCAATTGTAAGTTTCAGCTTGCCGCTGGATAGACTCTGCTGCCGCTTGTCTTTGCTGCCACGATGTCCCGTATGTCTTAGGCAAAGGTCAAGACTGAACCAGCGATCAACCAGCTGTTTGAGTGCGCTTGGACCGCTGCTGCCGTTGGCCGGCAAATTGAGGTAAGTCCAGGTTGAGTGTGGGTAATCGTTTTCGGCGCTTTTACTTTGATTGATCAAATGAGCTAGTATGCTGGGAATACCTTGTTCCATGCGGCGCTCGCCTTTCTGCTGGCTGAGAGCCCAGCAGGATAGTCCGCTTTGAACTACACCTTCGACTGTGTCGATCACATCCGGTGCAAAATGAGTGACATCGCCTAATTTCATGCTGCCTGAAACAATTCCGGTTACTCCGCCGCTTATGAAGTCTGCATAGGTGTTCAGTCGGACTGCTCGGTCTCTTCTTTCGGCAAGGTGTGCGTGAATTTCATTGGCGCTGGCGATTTCCCTGTCTACACGAGCAACTACAGTGCGCAGCTCAAGAGTGGTGTTTTGCATAGTCTCGCTGAGATTTTGCCGTATTAGCAGAGCTTCAAGAGTTTGCGGGATTTGATCGTTGTTTTGCTCACGCAGGTTTTGAAGTCTTTCCATGTCCGGCATCATGCCAAGTTGCTCGGCAAGTTGCATGGCGGTGTAGCTCAGCTTGCTGCTGTTTAGTGATTCCTGAGTGTAAAGCGGTTTGCTCAGATGATGTGAGTTGCCCAAAATCTGTGCCCGTTCGGTGGCTGCTCTTGCTTTTAGAGTCGGCAAGCTCAGGCTTAAAGCCAGGCTGAGAGTCGCGAGGGCAAATGTGGATTTCAAGCGGGATACCGTTTTCCGTAAGTCGATAAAACAGTGCTGATGCTAATTTGAGCTTGGCCGAGATGTCAAATTCTATTTCTATCATTGAACACAAAACTCTCTTGTTATCTCGGCAGGCTCTTTTGCTATCTTTTGAATCGAATCACGTGTAGGACCTTCACTCAGATAATGCAGAGGAAGAGGAAGTTTTTCAAGCTCCGGCGGCTTCAGTTGATCGGCGCAACTGAGTGCCAATCCTGCTTTGATTCGAGTAAACTTTCGCCGTGCTTGCGCAAGATCAAGTGAAATTGAATAATTCAGTTCATCGAAATCAAGGGCTGCAAATCGAAGGCTGCCCTGAAACTGATTGCTTATGTTTGTCCGGTCGGCAAATTTCCAGTCATTTTCACCCGGCAGTGGACCGGCACCATGTTTAGTCAGATAGGTTCTGCTGACGTAAGTTACCTCTAATTCCTCAATTTCAAACTGCGGGCATAATTCGATAACGTTATGAAGACCTGTGCGTGAGCGGGTTAGATGCGGATATTTGTCCAGCCTGGCTTCATCCAGCAGAAGTCCCTGCGCACCTTCGAAAATTATTCGAGCGTAGCCGGGGGCTTTTTCGCAAACGATGCTATGTTCCAGCATGCATCTTGCGTCTGTCATATAACGCTCGATAATTTTTTCCGTTTTCGCAAGGAATGAACTTATAAGATCACAATCAGCTTCAAGCCGAAGTTCTTTAAGACGCTCATTAAGCCACTTTTCTTTGAGATATTCTAGTTTTAGAGCGAATTTGCGTTCGTCGTATAAATCCAGTACCTGTGTTTTGAATTCGTTTTCTCTCAGGCAGCGCGTCACGGTTTCATTTATGCCCAAACCGCAACTACCGTGCCTGGCGCCGCCGCGCTTTATTTCAACTGCCTGATTTAGCAGTATGTCGAAAGGCGTGCTGATTATGGCGCGGGGATCGATATAAACAGAT
>JAIEPM010000251.1 GCA_019748395.1 Candidatus Obscuribacterales bacterium | reverse complement strand
TCTTCAGTCTGGTTCTTTTGGCAGGATTGATAGCTGTACTAATTTTGATGAACTTCGATCTTGACCACTGGTCTAGCCCCGGTTCTGAGAAAATTTCCCAATCGGTGCGCCATGCAAGCAGTGCTTTTGTGATTGTTATTTCGTTAGTGCAAGCCTGCTTGACTGGGGTTCTGGTCGAGGAGCTGTTTTTCAGAGCTTTCCTCTTCAACTGTTTGCGTTCGAAAATGCCTTTTTTCGGAGCCGCATTCATATCTTCATTTCTCTGGGCCTTGGCTCATGAAAGTATTTTTGGAATGTTTTGGTACTTGCCGGAAGGATTTATTCTGGCATATGTGTATGAAAGAAGCGGTCGACTATTAGCGCCTCTATTCAATCACTTTTTTTGGAACTTTTCATTGTTGTGTATCAATGCATTCGTTTTAAGTTCTCCGAAATTTTGATTGTCCAAAATTCCTGGAAAGGGCACTATCATGGTATCTCGATCCCTTCCTTTCGTTTTACCGGCGTTCAAAATCATGTTTAAGTGGTTTTTTGTTGTAGTCGGTGGCATATTTGATAGTGTGGATAACTCTATCGTTGATTTTTATGTCCATCGTGAAACCGGCGATTTCGCTGTACAGTGCTTTGCGGTCGGGAATGTTTTCACCTTGTGCATTCCGGAAGCTGGGTTCAGTAATCGATGCACCTAATGACTCCCACACGGACTTGCTTGTTGCTATGGCTTCTTTGAGTCCCACAACGCCTTTTGCTTTGTGGGCCGAGTCAAGCATGGCGTTCATAGATTCTATATATCCCTGCTTGTTTCCTTTGATCAAGCTCTGAAATGAGTCCACCGCTCGCAATGCCTGAGTTATTTTCTCCGCTTCTACAGTCCCTTCGACCTTTTCTTCAAGGCAGAATTTTCGATCAGGGCTGTAGAATTTGTTTGTTGCTCGCATTTCGCCGGTTTTTGAGTCGAGCACAAGTTGTGTAAGCTTGTTTTCGTCTTCTGCATAAGAAAGCGTGAGCTTGCCGTCCTTCAAGTTTGCCGAGAGCGGGCTCCCGCTCAGAGTGCTCTTGAGGTTTGGATAGAGGCGCGTAAAATTTGGATCACTCAGTTTCTTTGCTAATTCCTGTAGGTTTCCCATGTGCTTTCTAACGTAGCTATCGTCACTGCTTAAATCAGTAGGTCTTTCCTTTTCATTCACTTTGTGCGTAGTTTCTTGCGGCACAATTTTAAGAAGCTCCTGCTTCCTGGCATAGGACTCTAGCGAGCGTAGATGAGTTTCTGAGAAGCGTGGTTCTTGCTTGAATTTACTGAGCATGTATGAACTCGCAAAACCTGCTGAGAGAGCTGTGACGTCTGCTGCGAGATCTTTTAGTGAAGATTTTGCATCTTTTACCGCAGTGTTGGCCGCTTTTGTTTCTTTATTCTGAGAATCAGGCTTAGGCTGTGTTTGAGGCATGTAGGCTTCGGCTAACTTGCCTGTGATTCTTTCGTCGGAAATGCTTTTGGAAAGCGCGCTCCAGAAGGACGATGCTTCAGGGGTGCTTTTCTTGTTCTGCTCGTCTTTAGTTTCTGGCTTCGTTTCAGTGTCGAACATACTTTTAATCTCCGTGACTCAATATCCTTAGCGGAAATGAGTAAATGCCTCGTTGTCTCCATGACTACAAGGTAGTTTCCGAAGGTGACCCATAGGTGACAGCCGGGACGGCTACTGCGCTGCCGCGCATTTGCTTCTGAAGCAAGTGGGTAAGCCAATCCGGATTTATCTTGTATGCTAGAAACGCATGGGATATATTATTGGTATGCGTGAAGTGAATCTAGCTTCGCTTGATTTAAATCTTCTGGTAGCGCTGAAGGCGCTGCTGGACGAGCGAAATGTCACGCGGGCGGCCGAAATAGTAGGGCTCAGCCAGCCGGCGATGAGTCGAGCCTTGCAGCGACTCAGGATAATGTTCAAAGACCCGCTGCTGGTCAAAGGGGTGGGGGGCATGACTTTGACGGCCAGGGCTCTCAGTCTGTCCGTTCCGCTGCAGAATATTCTCAACGACATCAATCAAATCGTTGCAGAGCCAGCTCTTGAACCGGCGCAGATGCGCGGTGAAATTGTGTTGGCTACTCGTGATTATGAGATGGCCGCCATTCTGCCCGACGTGATTCGAAAGGTCATTAGCATTGCGCCCGGCTTGAATTTGAGAGTACAGTCCTTAATCGGCGATGATTTATCGCCGCTTGAACGAAACGAAGTGGATTTTGTCATTGCCGGTACAGATCACAATTCCGCGTCACTGCGCAGGAAAACTCTTCTGAAAGACAATTTCGTTTGCGTTCTGTCTGCGAAAAATCCTGCCTTGAAGAAGAAACTGACTATGGAAAAATATCTTTCCATGCGTCATTGCGTGACTATGATTACTGATTATAGAAGCGGCATTGTTGATAAACATCTGGCAGATCTCGGGCAGAGCCGGAATGCGGTGGTGAAAGTTCCATATTTCATGCTGGCTGCCTCGCCGATTGTTGCAAATTCGGATTTGATTGCCACTGTGCCCAGACGTCTTGGAGTTCTGCTTGCCGAGAAGAAGGATCTTGTGCTTCTCGATTTGCCTTTTAAGGTTAGGGACTTCGCAATTTACCTTTACTGGCATGTTCGAAATCAGAGTAATCCGATGCACATCTGGTTGCGAGAGTGTTTTGAGCTTGAGCAGTAGAAACTGACTTTTACAGACATCAACTGCATAGTTCACTTTCCCTGTCTGGTTTTCAAAGCAATTCTGTAAATCTTTTAGTTGCCGGAAGGGTATTTCAGTGGAACTCGTTTGACAAATGGAAAGGCCGATTTGGCTTTGCCTTTTGTTTGAGAAATTTGTGCGTGTCATCTAATTGTCATCGACATTGATTAGTCTCTCAAGCATGTGAGTTGGCTCAAGGAGAACTGGAAATGAGTTTAGATAAGCAATCGCATTCCGCAGATGAAGCCCTGGAAGATGACTACGAATGTGAAGATGGCAGTGATGTCGATTCATCGCGACGTAATTCCGATACTTCCTCAGGGGTCAGCGCTCAAGCAACGAAAGCCGTTTTAGATGCTGCTCTGGGTGCACTGGTTGGTGCCGGAGTGCTTCCCAGTGTCGACATACTCACTGGTGTGAATAAGCTGCCTGGTCGCCATGACGAGCCAAATGTTTGTACAGGATTCAAGGGTCCAAAAGAAGAACATGGAAGAGCTGAGCAAATTCAAAATCAGGATCATGCAAATCGCGCCAATGATCTGAATCAGAAGAGCGATAGGTCTGTCGATCTTTCTAAGGACATCAACAAGCTGCCGAGTCGCCATGACGAGCCAAATGTCTGCACAGGATTCAAGGGTCCAAAAGAAGAACATGGAAGAACGGAGCAAATTCAAAAGCCCGATCTTGAAAAACTAGGTATTCTCAATGAGAAGCCGGACAGATCTGCGATCCTTGAGGCTATCAAAGATCTATCTGCGGAAGCTAAGAACGAAGGCAAATTGAGCAGTGAAGATATAACTCGCGTGCTTGAGCAACATAAGATCAAACTTTCTCCTGAGCATACTGAAAAGTTGACAAATTTGGCTAATGCTCTTGCTTCCGGAAAGGGAATTGAGGAGGCAATGCAAAATATTCCGCTCGATGACAAAAATCACATGGACCCGAATTTCCTAAAGGCTCTCTCCGCCGTTATGGAAAAGGCTGGTTACAAGGTGGAGGATGAGTGTTGCGGCGGAACTCATATGACTGTACGTGCGATGCTGATAACACGCAACGATAAAGATGGTAAACCCGTCGATGGTATGCGCATCAATACGTGGAAGGAACATGAACCTGGTAAGCCTGTCAAAAATAACAGCTCTGTTTCACTTTGTGAGCCTTACGTGAAGGGCAATGGGGAAACCAGCTGGAGTCCAGTGACAAAGCCGGCGGAGCTGGCGAAGTTTAAAGCCGACCTATCAAAGAAGCTGAAAAACTAAGCAACTGAAAGACCTCAATATCTGGATAAAGGATTCTGCCAAGCTTCAAATGGCAGAATCCTTTGCTTTTCGAGCTAAGTGCTTTTGAGCTACTAGCATTCAGTTTGCGCCTGACTCGGCGCCTTGGTCCAGTAAAACTTTGTTGAAAGACAAGTCTGCCGGGAAAATGCAGTCTGGGACTGGATTATGTGTTGGATGCATGGAGTGAATATAACTTATGCATTGGACGGATGGGGGATCTTGAACTAATCTTGATTCGAAGCAGCCGAGATGGGCTGTTCGAGACATCAACCCCCCTGCCCGGAAAGTCCAGCGGATTCACTAATGAGTGAGTCTGTGGCTTCCGCCCGAGAGAAATGGAAATGATTAATATAGCTCTTAGGCCCGCACAATCCCCTCCGGGTACTCTGGTTTCCGCTGGTAATTATGGCGAAAACTACTCGGTTAAGAGCCCCAGCGACATTGATGTATCGATGGGTATAGCCAGAAATATTTTGGCTGAAATCATGAAATTTCGCCGGGTACCGGCTGGAGCTAGTGTCTGCGCTTCCGGCTGCGAAAAATGCTCTTTTCTACCACTTCAAAAAATTGTTTCTGCTGTAAAAAAGAATGAGGCTGTCACTTTCGTTTTGCCTGCATTTCCTGGTAAATCACCAAATCCTGAAAAGGTGTTGGGACCGCTTCCTGACTTAGCGGAACGGCTTTCCTTTGCTTTTCTGGGAGACCTTTGTAAGCGAGTCAAAGAGTTTTACTCGCCTGGAATCAAAATTATTGTTGCTTCAGATGGGCGTGTTTTCAGCGATGTTGTGGGAATGCAAGAAAGCGATGTAAGCGATTACCAGAATGAGTTGAATAAACTCATTGCCGAAATGTCTCTTTCGGACATCTCTATGTTCAATCTGGATGATGTATACAAGGGGTTTCATTTCGTTCAGATGCGCGAAGAACTCATGAAGCATTTTGGACAATCGCTCGACTTCCTTAAACAAAAGATTCGCAATGGTGCTCAGGAAAATGCAAGTCCTGATGAACAGGAAGCCAACCGCATGTACAGTGGTATAACCAGATTCTTATTTGAAGATGCTATGCACTCCGGGCAGAGCAAGAGTCGCTCAGCCGTTCAAAAAGATGCTCGCAGCAGAGCTTATGAAGTCATAAGAAGAAGCAATGCCTGGAGCAGACTGATATCTGAGATTTTTACGGATGCGGTGCGCCTGTCGATTCACCCGCAAACTTGTGGATCTAGAAAATTGGGAATTCGTTTGATCGGAGATGAAAGCTGGATGACTCCATGGCATGGTGTGGCGGTTGAAGGTCAGAGCGGTTTTAGCTTGCTAAAACGTGCTGAGGCTGAAGCTCTCGGCGCAAAGCTGATTCACTTTTCAGATGGACGGCCTAGCCATTTTAGATTGAGAGCAGAGGTCTGATCATGGATTGCAAAGTAAGTCAATTAAAACCATTCGGTGCTTTAGTAGAACCGAAAAATCAGAAAGGCAAGGTGCAAGAGCTCGAAATAGAGAACTTGAAAGAATTGTTCCGTGCGCACCAACTTGTCTTATTGAGAGGATTTGAAACATTCGATAGCTCCGAAGAGTTTTCAAATTATTGCGAGTCCTGGGGTGAAGTCAGTCTCTGGCCATTTGGAAAAGTTCTTGAGTTGATCCAACAGGACAATCCTGAAGATCACATTTTTGATCACAGCTACATGCCTCTGCATTGGGATGGTATGTATCGTCCGCAAATCCCCGAGTATCAAATTTTTCATTGCGTGAAGGCGCCTCATCCCGGACAGGGCGGTGCGACAACTTTTTCCAATACGATTTTAGCTTTGAATTCCGCGCCTGCAGAAACAAAAAAAGCCTGGAGCAAAGTGACCGGCAGTTATCAAAGGAAAATGGAATTCTATGATAGCAAGACTCTGTCGCCAATTATCACTAAGCACCCGCACAGGGACGTTTCAGTAATCCGCTACAACGAGCCCCCCTGCAAAAGAAGAGGTGACTTAGTCAACCCGCCGACTCTTGAATTCACCGGTATCGACCAGCAAGAGGTTGATAGCTTCCACCGCAGTTTAGAAAACGCACTTTATTCACCAGAAAGTTTTTATGCTCATCAGTGGCAGACTGGAGACATTGTTATTGCTGATAATTTTTCGCTGCTTCATGGTCGGGAAAAGTTTGTATCTAAGTCTCCGCGTCATATTCAAAGAGTTCATGTTTTGAGCAACCCACCATTTGATAATCCTGGTTTGGAGTCCTACCAATGAGCACTGAATTTGCCGATATTCTAATTGTCGGGGCCGGTCCGGTTGGACTTATGTGTGCCTACCTTGGTCAGCTTTGTGGTCTAAGGATTGTGATTGTTGACAAATCAGAAGGTCCTCTGGAAGTGGGACGCGCTGATGCGCTTAACGCTCGTACCTTGCAGCTTCTAGAGCTAGCTGGTTTATTTGACGAGCTCTATCCTCTTGGCAAGACCTGTAATACCAGCTCCATTTGGGCAGACGGAAAGTTTCTCTCCCGTCAGTCAAAATGGTGGGAAGAGCTTCAAGGTTGTTTCCACAAGCACTTCCTCATGCTTGGCCAATCTCATGTGGAAAAATTACTGGACTGCAAGCTTAAAGAAACAGAGGCATCTGTCAGACGTTCAAGCTCTATTGAGAATATCGAGCTAAACAGCACCGGCTGTCTGACAACGCTTTCTAATGGCGAGCGTATTCAATCAAGATTCCTGATTGGAGCAGATGGATCTCGTTCTTTTGTTCGCAATCATTTTGAAGTGCCCTTTGAAATTACAAGGCCGCAGATTGTCTGGGCTGTAATCGACGGCATTATCGAAAGCGACTTTCCCAAGGTTCCGGAAATTATAGTATTTCAAGCCGAGACATCAGACGTAGCCTGGATTCCACGAGAAGGTGAAATCGACAGATTCTACGTAAGAATGGACACAAAAGATTTTACCCTTGAGGAAGCGACTGAAAAAATAAATCGGGCGATGCAACCGCATAGTCTGTCATTTAAAAAGATCGTTTGGTTTTCACAGTTTTCAGTCAAGGAATCTCTTGCTGAGGAATTTTTCGTGCAGAATCGTGTTTTCCTTGCCGGAGATTCCTGCCATATTCATTCAGTTAATGGCGGTCAGGGTCTCAATACGGGACTGGCAGATGCTTTCAATCTCATGTGGAAGCTAAATATGGTAATTAATTTCGGCGCTTCGAAAGACCTTTTAGAGACATATGAAGCTGAACGCAAACCTGTTGCTCGCAGCGTCATAGAAAGCTCCGGCGAGCTTGTTCGCTCCACCAAGTTTTCAGCTAACGGGACCCACGCGGAAGATTACGTCAAGATTGTGCAAAGGCGTGCAGGTAACATCACTGGAATGGGAATTCGTTATGGCAGTGACGGCTTGCAGGGCTCCAGGCTTTTTGATCTGGAAATTTTCGAAGGCACAAAGAAAACGCGTCTTTACTCTCTTCTGGACTATTCAAAATTCACCTTGCTCGTTTTTGGCGATTGCAAGCTAGATCCAAAAGTTCCGGAATTTGTAAAAGTGCTTAGAATTCACCCGCATCAAAGCTCGGACTCCATCTGGACCGAAAGCTGCCAATACTCGAATCAAGCAATTCTGGTAAGACCTGATTCCTACATTCAAGGCGCCGCAGCCTTGGATAAAATCGAGTCCTTATTCGAGATGGCAGCAGTATGAGCAAGAATCTATTTTTTGTAGCTACAGGAATGTTTGCTCTTGGTTGCAACACTTTTCTTCTTGCCGGTCTTCTTCCGCAAATTGGTCAAAGTCTCGGTCAACCTGTGGCAGTAAGTGGGCAGGCGATGAGTATATTCAGTTTGACTTATCTCTTTTCGGCGCCGCTATTTTCTTTGCTCTTTGCGGATAAACCTGTAAAGAGAACTGTGCAGCTTGCTCTCATAATATTCATCATTGGTAATTTGATTACGCTTTTTTCTGAGAATATATCCTTGTTCTTTTTGGGACGGGCTCTTACTGGGGTTGGCGCAGGAATATTTACTCCCTTGTGCGTATCGATTGCAGTTCATTTATCTGCTGCATCGGCAAAAGGACGAGCATTGAGTTCTGTCTGGGGCGCCAATAGCGCCGGTGTTGTCTTTGGCGTCCCGTTCGGACTTTATCTGTCATCATTGTTTCAATGGCAGGCAGCAATTGCTTATATTGTTGCTTTGAGCTTGATTGCATTGCTTGGTTTTTCTTTGCAGAAAACGGACATTAAGCTTCCTACTTCTCCGTCCGCAATGGAGAGACTCAAGCTGCTGGCTGATCCAAAGACATTATCTGTAATTGGCATCTCCTGTCTGACTGCGACTGCAAGTTTGGGACTTTACTCCTTTGTGGCGGTTATTCAATCGGGATCTCCAAATTCGCTAAGCTTAACTCTCTTTAGTTGGGGCTTGGGTGGTTTCTTCGGAAGTTCGCTGGTTGGATCTTTTGTCGACCGCAGCAAAAATCCTCGGGCAGCAATGGCGATTATTTTGCTGGGACTCACTTTCACTATCATGTCTATACCGTTTGCCAGGGACTTGCCTTTTATAGGCTTGATACCGTTTTTCTTGTGGGGTGTATTCGGATGGGCTATCCCTACGCCGCAGCAGCATATTTTGTTTGAGTTACATGAAAATCAGGGGACGATTCTGGCAGCAATAAATTCTTCAGCACTGGGATTGGGCGCCGCGCTGGGGACTCTCATTGGTGGTCTCATTATTTCCAGTGGTTTTAATGAAAGCTATCTTCCTCTGCCGGCTGCGAGTTTGCTGCTTTTTGTATCGCTAGCTCAGCTGTTGTTGACAGGCAGATCGAATAGAACAAATAAGGTGTTTAGCGCATGCACAGACCAGTAGTAATTATAGATCCGTTGTCTTCTGGAGTTGAGTTGGCTCCTGCTTTTAAATCTCGAGGAGTGCCGGCGATTGCGGTAACACTAAAAAATCTGGATTGGGTAGGATATGGTGCCAAAATTAAGAGCTCTGATTTTGTTGAAATTATTCCAAATCAAGAGAATCTTGTAGAAATTCTCAGAAAGCACAATCCGCTGGCCATTCTTCCCGGCACTGAAGAGGGTGTTCCGCTTGCGGAAGCGCTGGCTCTGGCTTTGACTCCTGAATTTGCTAATGATCCGAGCAAATCACAAAACAGATTGCACAAAGCACTTATGCAAGAGGCCTTGCATGAAGCCGGTGTTCCTGCCCTGAAAACCCTGAATACGGCATCTGAGAAAGAGCTTGAAAGCTGGATTGAAACTAACGGATTGCTGGACGCCCCGCTCATAATCAAGCCGCCCATCTCTGCCGGCAGCGATAAAGTTTTCCACATTAGAGCCGGAGGCGATTGGAAAAAAGCATTCCGTATCGTTTTGTCCGAGCCATCGAAACTTACCGGAAAACCGAATGAAACGGTGGTGGTGCAAGAGCAAGCCATTGGGACGGAGTTTGCAGTCGGAACTGTAAGTGCAAATGGAGAGCATTATCTGGCACATTTGATCAAATACAACAAAATTGCCTCCATCGATGGCAAAACCCAGACTGTTTACGATCATGTTGAATTTGTGCCGTTCAGTACAGAGCTGCATGGTGAAATACTTGAGTACACTAAAAATGCTCTGGACGCTCTGGGAATACGCTGGGGTGCCGCTCACAACGAGATAATGCTTACGAAGGACGGACCTCGCCTTATAGAAACGGGAGCGAGAATGTGCGGCGGTCCTGTGGTTAAATTTGCGCGTGCGGCAAGCGGGAGCAGTCAGGCTGACAAATTGGCTGAGATCTATTGCACGGGGAATGTCGCCGTTAAAGAATATACGTGGCGGCAAACGATAATGCCGGTATTTTTGAAAGCGCCCGCTCAAGGTAAACTTGTGAACTTAAACGAGCTCTTTGCGGACATTGCTGAGCTACCGACATTTTTTAGCGAAGATATTTATTTTAAGAACGGCGACCTTGTTCCACAGACTGTTGATTATTTGACTAGTATTGGAATTATTGCGCTGTCCGGAAATCGAGAAGAGATTCTTCTGGACTATAGGAGAGTTCGCGATCTGGAGTCGAAACTCCTAATTCAGGAATTGCCAGTCTGTTGAAGATGACAAATTCAGCTGAACTTTTTTGCTTGAATTGGGATTCTTCGTATTTTGATCAGGCACTCTTACTTAGTTCTCTCTCCTTAGCGGAGCTTGCTTCAAAGAGCAAACGGCTATGGCTTTTGTGAATTAGAAATGCGGCAATTGGTGTTCCGATTGCAATTCCAACAGTGGCTAGAACAATTGCGATTAATACATACGAAACCAGCGTTTGGAGTCGGTCTAAGCGCTTTCCTAACCCCTCTAAAGGACCAGCAACTTCCAATAGAGGATCTCTGATTTGCTCAATTGGCTTTTGCAGACCATTTACCTGTGAACGTACCGCTGCAAGATCTGCTCGTATGGATTTCAAATCTTGCCGGAGTCCTGCCATGCCTGATTCCATCAATCCAATTTGTCCGCCAACGCCGCTTAGCTGCCCATGCATTCCCTCTAATTTTTGACCGACGCTCGACAGTTGGTCGTGCATCATATCCATTTTTTCACCAACTCGGCCGATTTGTTTTTGCACGCTTCCCATCTTATCGCTGACGAGACCCATTCTCTCACCGACGGTGCCCATTTTGTCGCCAACGACACCCATTTGCTGGTGCATTGCATCCATCTGGCTGCCGACGCTGCCTAGTTGTTTGTTGGTGATGTTCATCTGGTTATCCACGTTCAGCATGGTGTTTTGCAATTGCAACATTGTTGGTTGCAACGCTGAAACAGGAGCTTCCAGTTTTTTCATTTCCTGATAGAGCCGCATATTTATCGACTCGATTTCAGTCATTTCGACAAATGTTTGTTTAATCGGATGGAAGCCGTGCACCGTAGGGGCATCGGGAAGGTTCAGTTCCTTCCTCATTTCCTTATTTGATTCTGGGTGTTCCACGACCTCTGATTGCTTTTGAGGCGTCTGAGTGCTTGCTTTGGCTCGCGAGTCGACCTTGTCAATTGAGCCCTTGCCGTAGCTTGGACTCGGTACGATTGTCAAGCTGATGGCGACGGTGCTTGTTAAGACCGTCAAAGCCATGGGAAATACTGATTTCGCCACCGGTACGTGTTTCATGGAGGTGGATAAATTCCTGATTTGTTTGTATAGCAAAGATTATAAGCTGTGCCAGCCTAATTTAACAGCACTGTTTGCATCCGATAAGTGTCCGGCGTGTGTCCGGCTCTCAGATGCCGGAGCGCAGAACTCCAGCCACCTGCCGGCACATCAGAGATAGATTTTCGATTACCAATGACTAGATCAGAGCTGGACGCTGGTGATAATTCCTGCGCCGGCCTGCCGCTGGCACTCCCGTAAGGGAGCTGTTCCTTTCTTAACTAAGCGAGTCCGGCATTCCGAGGCTGTTATGACTAAGTGACTCAGGTCAGTCCCACAGGTGACTCAAGTAGCTTGTGCCTGCATTCTGCTTTGGTTACTCTGCAATAACAGTTCAATACATCACCAAGTTGTTTTGTGGCAGGAGTTCATTTCCTATGCGAAAAATCTGCTGGCGAGATTTCGCCAATGTCGGGAGTTTCCTAAACCGACTTGAACTCTGTCCTGAGAGCGCTTGTTCCAAGGATGCTGCAGTCGCTTACGGTCGAGAGAGCAATAGCGAGTCATCCGTTGCTAGTCGATCCTCGGTATCGCCAAAGTTGTGGATTGTTAATCCAGTAGTGGACATGCTATTCGTTTGCGGCGGAATGTTATGGCTCTTGGTCAACTTCGCTGCTTTTAATCCGGTTTTGTTTGCCGGTAAAACTGCACCGCTTTTCATGATACTTACTCAGCTCGGAGCGATTTTTTTTCTCGATGCGCACAACGCTGCAACTATTCTCAGAATCTGCAATGAAAAGGAATTGCGAGATAAGCATAAGGTACTCTGGCTCTGGGCGCCGCTTCTTTTGTTTTGTCTTTTCGGGCTGAGTTTATGGCAGCAAACCGTTTTCCTCCTTTGTTTGAAAATATACATTTCATTAGTGCCTCAGCATCTGACTGCGCAATCTTACGGTATTTGCTTGATGTATTTTGCCAGAGCAAATGCTGCTCCTACTCCAAAGGAAACCGTCGCATTAAAAGTTGCCTTTTCTCTGATGGCTCTGACAAGTATTATCCGCAATTTTTCAAGTAAAGCTGTTTCTGAGCTTATGGGAGTTGCGGTACCATCGCTGGTGCTTGTTCCGGACTCACTGGGCTGGTACTTAGCCGGTCTTGCCTGGGTTTTTAGCTTATTTGCGTTTATGATGATTTTGAAGCGCATTTTGCACGAAGGTCGTTCTGTTCCTTTCGGTGCAATTATGCTTGCTCTGAGTACCTTGATTCTGTTAACTCTGGGACCTAGCATCGGTTTTGCGGTTGTATTTTCATCGGCGTTCCTTCATGCCAGCCAGTACCTTATTGTTTCTGCTTTTGTTCATTTGAAAAAGACAGAATGCTCCGAGTTTCGCTCATCTCTGTTTTCCCATCCGATCTTCAAAAGCGCTATTTACTGGGGCCAAGCAACTGTGATAGGTGTGCTTTTGTACCTCGTGCTACCAACATTTCTAGGACATTTTGGAATTCCGATCGCAAAGGCTGCGGTCGCAGTGCTGTGCTTCGCTTCACTGCACCACTTTCTGGCAGACTCTATAATCTGGCGAATGAAAGATCCAAAAACGAGAGCCGTGTTGACTGCCGGAGAATAACACATTGAGGAGAAACTTATGAATCAACGGCAAAGCGCTCAAACTGATTTATTGTGCACGTTTAACGCTGCTCTTTTGGCTTCTGCAATTACAATGTTGCTGCTGCCAGCGTTTGCTCAGGACGCTTTCGATACTAATGCTGCCTCGGATAGAAAAACTCATAGCGCTGCTGGGCAAAAGGCTTTGCAGAGCCGCCAGGGTGACAAGCCGGACTCAGGTCAGAGGCTCGACAGCCGCGGAACCGGTTCTGCCGGACCAGAGAACAGTGATTCCACAGTTCTGCCGTCTGTGGCCGGTGCTGTCCGCGTAAACAATCTCGCAAATTTTGAAGCCTTAATGAACATTCTGGCGAATGGATGTGAAATTGTGTTCTCAGTTGGCGGACTGTTTATGCTGACTACTGCCTTTCGGCAACTTTTTCAATCACTTAATGGCTCGGCGCCAAAGAAAATAAACTGGCGTCTGCTTTTATGGGGTCTGGCATTAATCATTTTGGGTTTAGCAATACCAGGAACACTGAACTGGTTTCTTGCTTCTGCAAGGGATATGTCGTATTTCTCGTAAAAACGAGCGCTGCGCTCAGTTTAATTGGTTCCTGGAGCTGCTTCACTGACTTGGGGTTGTGTTTTTGAGAGAGACTCCTTGTAGCTTCTGGCTGCCAAATGGAGCCATTCAACGTCTCCACCCGACTCTGTGTATGCTTTGACGAACGCCGGGTTGCTATCCGCCCCAAGCCGCACTGCCAGTCCGACAAGAACTGTGGGGTCCTGGCAGTCGTTTTTATTCATATGTTCTATCAACAACCTGACTGCTTGCTCAGCATCTTGTGGATTTTTAGTTTTCGACAAAGCTGCGGCGTAAAGTCCGCGACTTTCTTTTGCTGCCCATTTTGCATGGATGATGTCTAAAAAAAGCTCGCGAGCAGCGGGGGTTGTAGCATTAAGGTGAAGGTCAGTTGCTTTGCGGAGGCTGCGTTGGAAATTTGGATCTGCGGCAATTTTGCTGCCTTCTTCTATTATTCGCTCGTACTCCTTTCTTTGAGCTGAACTGAGCTCTATTTGATTCGAATCGCCCATTATTGAAAATGGAAGAATTGGAAAGGTGAAAGCTGATCCTAGCTTTGTCATTGTAGTTATTCTTTCTTCAAGCTGCGGCAATGTGCTGCTCAGTAAGTTCCTCGTTGAACGGCCGGTTTTCGAATATTCCTTCTCTCGCTCGAGCTGAAGTCTTTCGTCCAGGTGCGAAACAACATGCTTAAGACGTAATTTTGTTTCGAGATCGGATCCTTCCACGGAGTTCTGTAACTGGGGTAGTATCTCCGGCTCCATTGCCTTCAATCTATCAGTGGCGTTCTTTCTTGAGGCATAAGATTCGCTGCCAAGCTCCCTGATTAGTTCTGCTACCAGCTCATTTTGGGACCCGGTGTTGTGCTTCTTTTCTCTTAATTCTTTAGAGTTGGCATCTTCCGTCAATTCGCTCTTTGAAGCATTATCTTTACAGTAAATACTGTGCTCTTTTTGATCAATGAAGAAGAACTCTGCTAAACTGGCTTCCTTTGCCAGCCTGTTCATGGAGCTGGAGTTTTGACTAATTGGAAAGTCGAAGCTATTCGTAGCGATTCTAAGAAACGAAGAAGCTGTTTTGGGACCTATTTTGTCGGCCTCTAATTCGGTTGTTTGTTCAGGCTGGGAGAGTTCAAACATCGTTGTATACCTGAAAGTTGTATTGGTCCTACCTGTTGCGGATTCCTGATGGCTTCGACCGTCAAAAGCCTCGCTTCGGTGTGCATGATAGAGCTTGCAATGAGCAACAACAACCCGGTTTTACACTGGGTACTACCACAATTCGGACATAATCAGTGTTTAGTGGATATGATTCATTGCTATGTTGTGAGATTTGAAAAAGGAAATTTGGAGTTTTGTCTCGGTGTCTCATTTCAACGACTTAAAGATCTAACTCTGCTGGACTGATATTGCGGTTGAAGATCAAAACGAAGAGAGAAGCGTGTGGGTGAGGAGGCTGGGAATCAAAAAAGAAGACGGCGCGTGGCGCCGGGCTACCTTTTGGTTTTGGGTGATAAAGGAAGTCCAATGTTGGCAGGGGGGTCATATATGTCAACGCGCTGGTACGAGTCGGATCCGCCTGCTGCGCGGAAGTAGAGGTTGTATATGTTGATACTCAAATCAGACAATTCGTTGGCTTTTCCATCGCCATCTAGGTCTGCAAATACCGGATTGAAACCATGTCGAGCTCTTCTATTGAAAGATTCATTGGCTGCCCTTGTCAGAACCAGCCGTTGTTCTTCCGGGGCTAGCTTGAAACTCTCATCGCGAAGGAATTCCGCTGTTCTCTTTATATGTATTGGACGGAATGCAAACTGCAGCTGGTCTTGAGTTTGTGAAACTGCTTCGAGGTGTTCCGACAGACGATTTAGATGCTTATCTTTCAAAGGTTCTTCGATCATCTGAGGTTTGGTGTAAAGTCTTTTGCTGCTGAAAACAGAGCTTTTGATGCTTATGTCTTCGATTCCCGAATTGATTTTAGCGTTTATAGTTAGTGAAGGCAGACCTGCAGAAGCAAGTACTGAATTTAAATCTTTGATCTCATTTGTGACCTGTAGATCCGTTTTGGAGGCGATTTCTTCGTGCAAACGAACACTGGCGCTTGCGAAGTCTGAGTCTTTTATACTCTTCACCATTTCCGGTATGAAAAAGTTGTCTGCCACTGAATCGTCCTTTGATTGGCTGCGGTAAAGCAAAAGTGCCAGCTGACTTGCCGTGCTCTGCGTTTGCGAATTCGAGCATATATCCAGTCTCTCGGCTTCGCAATTGGGTCCTTCCCGTTTTGCCGACACATTATGGACACAAAAATAACTGGTTTCGGTCGGTTAGAATCGTTGTTTTAGCTGATGAGTACTCTTAACTAGCGAAGTGAGTAAATGCTCGCGCATCCGCTGTCTGCTTTTACCGAGAGCGAGTTCCCTCTAAAGCTGATCGCGCAGGATTTGACCACATGATCGGCTCTAAATGTTGTGACACTCGCAGTAGTCGCAAGATCGTAGATTTCTATCCATTGGTTTTTGGAAACTGCTAGTCGTCCCGATTCATCTACTGCGATGTCTGCATTGTTCAGCCCGTTTAGTTCAATCCAGTCCTTGCGCTCGTTCCGCTCAAGCAGATCAAAGCAGTGAAGCCCCCAGCTGCCGTATTCTTCAAGCACAAGAAGGTATCGGCCGTCTGCACTGAACGCTAGTTTCTTTGCCTTCTCGAATTTGCCATTTATCATCGTAATCTGTTTTCCGGATTCGACATCAAACAAGCTAATTTCTTTAGTTCGAGAGCAGCATGCCAGAGTCTGTCCGTCTGGAGAAAGCTCCGCTTTCAGTTGTAAACTATGATTGGAATACTTTTCAGGTGTAATGTTGATTCGCTGCACGGTTCGAGCAGTGTTTAGATCCTGTAGTACAATTTCCGGCTCTGCATACCAGGCTGCCAGTGTTCCTCTAAGGCTTAGAAAACTTGCCGGTATTTTGTTTCTTTCGCAAAGCTTTTCAAAGCTTTGATTTGGAATCGAGTAGCTGAAAATTTGATGGTCGACCAGGAGAAGCAAGATTTGTTGCTCAGTGCAATATCTTGCTGCCCAGAGCAGGCTGTTTCTTTCGGGCAGAGGAAGAACGGTCTTTATGCAAGCATCTTCTCCTAAAATGAAAATCTTGTCTCTTTCTACGCTCTCATCAAATTGATTGAAAATATAATTACCGTCGCCAAGCGATTCCGCCACCATAGCCCCGGTGGCTCCTCGTCCCAAATAACGATGCATACGAGGCTCCCCCGGAGCTGCACCGGCGCTGTCAAGCACGAAGCCCTTTTTCAGTCTAGCCCACTCTTCTTTCTCTGCATAACTGAGCGCTGCCGAGTTGTCCGCAAAGCTTTTTTCGCTCTCCTTTTCTGCGCCACTTTTACCCGCTCGAATTAGTACGCGGTTTTCAATGCACTCCGAGGACCAGGTGTTTTTTGACTCTGGATCTAGCAGCTTTCGCGATCGCGCGCTTTCCATTATTCGACTCCTTAGTTTTTTTCAGCTGCTTTATTAATTCACAGCAGCTGTTTCATAGCTTATATCTATATAGCTGCGACAAGGAATAACAATTTTTTCCTTTTGACCCAATGCTTTTCTGGTTTTCGAGTTGAACGGAAACTTCAAAAGCTCGTCATACGGATAAACTAAAGTCAAATTGTTCTTGGGATATATCCTGATTGTGGCCTTCATTTGGCTAAGCGCGTAATGACCAGATGGATGCTGGAGCTCATTCACCGCATAAACCTCCTCGTAATCCGGTTTTACTATGGTCTTTCCGTCGAGGCTACCGTGTGTGATTTTAGGAAAGGTCCAGCCATTATCGTAAAACCATTTGTGATAGAACTTTGCGATCTTTTCTTTTTCGGCTTGAGAGCTCAATGCAATGTCGAAATGATATTTTGTGTAACCTTTGTTCGGCTCTGTTGTCGGCACTGGAAATGGATAGAGTCTTTTTGTGGTGCGCGCACGGCTGCAACAAGCATCAGGATATTGCGGTAGCTCGCAATCCTCCGGATAGGGAACCTGCAGTCCATTCTTTAGCATCAATTCCTCATAAACCTCAGCTGCAATGATTTCGTTCTTGGCAATTTCCTCATCGGCAGCTACTAGTTTTTCGATTTCGCGCGAGCTAAGCTTTCTAGCTAATGCGGGCGTGGGTTTCACCGGGATCGCAGCTTTCGATTTCGACGGAGCCTTTGGCGGGCTGAGTTTCTCAGTTAATTGGGTCCTCGGTGTTGCAGCCGTCGCTTCAGCTTTTGGCTCGGGAATGCCGAATTTTGTCCTTAATTGAGAGCTTCTAAGGTCACTGCTGCCGAATTGTTCAATAAGGTTTTCAGCAAGTTTCTTTTGCTGCCATTCATCGCGTTCAGATAATTTCGAGTTGAGTTCATCTACTTGCAAGTTTTGCCTTGCATATACCAGAGCCAGCTTTTTCAGAATGAGAGATTCCGCATCGTCATGTGTTCCGCTAAGGCATGTTTCAAACAAGGCTGCGGATGTTTTAAACTCGCCTTTGCGAAATGCAGACCAGGCATCGTCTGAATTGGATGCAAATGAGTTGCTAGCACATATTATTGCCAGAACAGAGGCAGTGACAACACAAGGTTTCATTAAACGAATCAATTCTCTATGTGAATGTCTTTCCTGTACCTGCCCCGGAGAGTTAATCACGAAACTCATGTTTTTTGGATCTTAGACAAAATCGCTGCGAATTTAACTTCTTAGAGCGAATACGAAGTAGCTCAATATGTGCTTCTAGGTGTGAATAGCTGTTCCTTCATCTAATTTATTGCCGCCCTGCGAGCAAGTGTCTTGAGAAAGGGGGACTAAGAAGGAATGGAGATGTAAGCGGCTTAGAATGCTGAAAACGGTCGCTTTTGAGAGAAGCTTTTGCCTGTTTTGTGCCCTTTTAGAAATTCTTCCTTTGAGGACGCTGTAAGTTTTAAGAGTGGCTCACCGTTACTTGTGTATGTGTATTCGGAATACTCTCGGAAATCGTTGGAATACTTAGACTTTGTGTCTATTTTTGATTCGCCTGAAAGAATTTGACCCTTGTCATTGAAGGTGTAGCTGCTCCCAAAGTAATTATCTATGCGCGTTAGTCCGTTCTGCATGAATATGATGTCGCCATCGTTCTGGACTATCAAATGCACGTCGATGGGCTCCACTTTTCCATCTTTCTCAGTCTTTTTCCATCTATTTTCTCCGAGTTTATTCCAGGTAGCCCCGTACATATCCTGGACCTCTATAACAATTTCATTTTGATCGCGAATTATTCGGGCTGGATTTCTTTCTCTCGACAGATACGGAACTTCGGAAACAAAGCCGGCTCTATCGCGTTTAACATAGTCCAAATCAATGGAACGCATTTCTTTGATGTGAGTTATAAGATCAGCTGCCCGATTGGAATCAGTATATTTACGTTGTAATTTTCGGAAATTTCCGGTGGGCGTCCTCGTGTATAAGTCATCATTAAAGCTTGTCAGGTAAGTACCCATAAGTGGAACATATGCCGTATGAATTGAACTAAACGAATAGTCGCGAGAATAGTCCTTATCTGCCAGATCAGTCCATACAGGCGCTTTTGTGGATGGCGGTGAAGGCATTCGGCTCGCTTCTACGGAAAGCCAGTTCGTTTCCCATTTGTCGCTTTTCATGGTGATATTGCTATCAATCAGTTTGCCATCTTTTGTAACAGTGTAGCGTCCCTTAAAATGGCTGTCAGACTTGCTTGCGTAAGCGAACCAGTTAATCGCCTTTGTTTTGTTGTTAAAGTCACCGGAAATATTGTGAGTAATGGTGCCGTCTGGATTTGCAACCTGCTTGTCAGAGTAATTTTTTACTTTGAATTCGCCTTGCCCGTTGGGATTTAGACCTGGAGGCAAGAGCAAGCTATAACGTCCGTCTGCCTTGAGTAGCTCGGAAGCGTTTACCATGTTTTCTGATATGCCTAGTTCGTTTTTCATTTCTTCAGAACTAAACCACTTCTTCATGTCTCCTGTTGCATCAAGTTCAAGTCCACGATTGTGCACGAAATCGCTTACCAGTAAGGTCGAGCTGCAGGCGTCCACGTCGTTAATTCTTAGACTCAGTAGAGGTATAATGCCTTCGGCATAAAGTCGTTCGTTTAGAGTCTCGATAAATTGACCATACTGTTCTTTAGTGAGCGCTTGGCGGGCAGAAGCTAGGTCTTCAATAAATGGTTTCAAGTTGTGAATTCTCGTGCCGTCTTTATAGTCGCTCAGAGACTGATTGAGATGTTCGTCAATACTACCGGCCGCTTGTGTTACTTTAAGTTCGGTCATAAGTCCTCCATTGAAAAGACAAGAGATGGCTCTAAATTCTAAAGTCTCAGGGGCGACGAAATCTTACGGCGCAGCAAATGAACGTTGTTCCGCCTATTTGCTGCCGATATCTATACTTTCGTATCTGCCGCAGATCGCCTTATTGAATTAGTCTATCGATGCGGAAAAATTTGAGTGAATTCGATAGTGTTATCCTCACCATGAACTTGCTCATTTAAAGTATAAGTCGATTTTGATAATGACGATGGTCTGTTATTGCGCTCTGTGTGGGACTTTGAAGTTTTCGGCATAAACACTGACCCCGTGCCGGGAGCATTCAGTCTATCGTAGATGCCTGTGATCAACTCGTTCTTCATTCTTGACAGAATTAACTCCGGGTTTACGGAGATGAAGCCTCCGTAACAGCCGTGTGGAAAAGGATCTACGAGAAGTCCAGACGGTGAAGACTCTGGCCTTTTGCCAAGTGTGATGATTCCTTCTTTATTGCCAATTTGGATTTCCTGATCGTTTGATCGAAAGGTTAAACCATAGCGTCCCATGTCTTTTTCAGCAGCTTCGGCGAATTTTTTCAGATCTTCCGGTGACATTCTACGGATACTTGCTTTCATGGCGTTAAGATCGCCCTTCAGTAACCCCAATTCAAAAACTTTCAATTGTTCTTTGAGTTCTTCGGATAAGCCGGAGTGAGCTTCATTTGCATTCTCAGTATTGAAATCCCTGCCCATCTTTTCTAATACAGCTTTGCTCATCTCCTCTGTTCGCATAGTAATTGTAGGACTCAGGAACTGTTCTACTTTTCTCAATACTGAGTCATCTTGACCTTGCCTATTCTTTTCATCGTAAGAAAGGTTTTTTGCAGGATGATGTTCCATTGCCGAAGCTGTACAATCAAACATGATATTCACCTGTGTGTCGGTTGCGGGTATTCGTATTTATGCAACAGGGAGAGATCCTCGACAAAAACAGATTAAAAGAGATCCTTTCAAGAAGTGCATGATTATGCAGTTTTGGGCAAAACTTGGTTCGTATTTTGGTGATAGGACATTCGCAGATGCCTGCTCAAGTTGTGTATATGTCCCGCAAAAACCGGTTGTTTGGACGGCTCTTGCTATGGTTAAGCAGAGCCTTATAAAATGGCAGCTTTACGATTGAATCCCTGCGGCTTCAGCGAAAGTTTGATAGTCTTAGGAGGGTCCGGAATGCTTCTTGAGATGACAAAAGCTAACCGAGTTTTTGAAAAGCCGAGTTCAGCTGTAGTTGAGACGGACAGCCTTCTCAAAACTATTCCATTTTAATCGAGGTCAGAACGCATTACTCTCTCAAGAGCGATGCTGCCGGGCGCTGGTTTGTATGAACTGCGCCTGCGGGCAGTAGAGAGCTCCGGTAAGTTCCTCGGAGTTGCAAGCGATCATGTAACAATCACCGCCTGGCAGTAATTTACGGTTTTGCTGCAAGATCTACCTGAGCGAGGTTACTTTTGCAGGTCCAGAATAATAGTCGCCATCGGTACAGTTGCAAAAGTGTTTGCTCTGACCTGATTTCATCTTGGCGATGGCATATTATGCCGAAACTGGACGTTCGAAACCCTGCTCGAAGGCGGTGATTACAGATGATTTTTAATGGCAATCCAAGACCGTTGACCTATGTTGATGTAGAAGGTCCGTCATGGTTTGTATGTGTTAGAGGAGCTTTGATTGCTTCTGCATTGTTTTTAGCGCCATTTTTTTGGATGTTGAAAGATTTCACTTTAGGAATGCCGGTTGAACCTGGTCCGCACATGGAGCATCCCTTCCCTGTCGCAACTTGGCTGTTCACGTTCCTGTTCTCTGGTGGATTTTTGGGCACTGTTGTTTTTGTTTTTCTGCATGCCGTTCACAAAAATCGGCTCTAGGCGGAGTTTGGGTTCCGGCAAGAAGCGTTGGCCCTAAGCTGAGTTCATGTTCCATCAAGAAGCATCGATATTTAGTCTGTCTAACTGCTAATGATGAAGGCCAAAATTAGTGGAACTGCCGCGGCCATTACTAGTGCAAATATCGCCTTGACGCCTGAGAGCTCGTGGAGTTGCCGCATACCGAAAAAAATTAGCACTGCAGCATAAAATGACGATAGCAAATTCACGATTGGGATAACACTGAGCATCCATGCTGCGCTGCCATACGAATAGATTGTAGCCGTGACCCGGAAACCCGCTGCAGAACCGAATAAGCGCGCTATGCCGTGGGCGATGCCGGCTTGAATTATGGTGCCGATCGTGATCGTGCCGAAATATCCAAGAAAGAGAAATGCGCCAAATCGGGCTGACATTATAGCTACCTGAATGCCGCCATTCCTGGCGAAAGATTCGAGCAGTGTCGGCACTTTTTCTGGTGGAATGTTTGCTGCCACCGCAATAAGCGGAGTTAATAGAATTCCGAAAAGAAGCGTGGAGGCGCTCAGAATCGAAGCAAACGACGCCAGAATTAAATAGAAAATCAAAGTGAGGAGAATTGTATTGACTAACGACGCTACTAACGCAGTTTTTGCCAGATAAGTCACACTCTTGCGGTAGCTAAATGGACCCTGCAACTGCTTGAAGAATGTTCGTGGTGAAAACAATATACGTGTTGTTGTTTTCCACCAGTTATCTGTTTGGATTTCGGAATCCATTTTCACTCACCACCGGTCGAGAAATTATAGCAGACGCGAACTCGCTTTCCTTGGCGCGAGGCAAGCAAGTTCTGAAAATGATTTTGCTCAAGACCGCAGTTATACACGCGCGTAGGGGCGTCGCCATGCGGCGCCCCTTGTATGTTAGGCGAAGTCAGTGGAAACTGACTTTGCCCAGTACTTCTTTGGCCGGAAATACATGGGCGGC
>JAIEPM010000434.1 GCA_019748395.1 Candidatus Obscuribacterales bacterium | reverse complement strand
CAGATGCAGGGCACGGGCACTTATCCCGGCCAGACAGCAGCAGTAAACACTGCAAGCAACGCTGATTATTTCAAACAAATGCCCGCAGGTCTGAGCAGCAATGCGGCTGCAGCAGCTGCCGCCACACCGACTGAAACAGGCATCGATTCAGCCGGACCGTTTTCCACAAGCGGAGAAAAGGACTGTCCAACTTGCAAGAAAAAGGCGCAAGAAGCTGCAGCAAAAAAAGGCATCGCTTTGAGCCCCGCCGGTCAAGACAGTCCCAAGCCGGACCCGATTGCAATTATTCAAACCAGCAAAGGACCTGTCACGGTTCGCCTGTTCAGACAATATGCGCCCAAAACCTGCGCTAACTTCATTGAATTAGCACAAAAGGGTTTCTACAACGGCCTTGCCTGGCACCGGGTCGTACCCGGCTTCGTAGTGCAGAGCGGTTGCCCGAAAGGTGACGGCACCGGCGGATTTATAGACCCGCAAACCGGCAAAGAACGCCGACTGGCACTGGAACTGCATCAACATCTCAAACACAATGCCGCAGGCGTGGTCGCCATGGCCAGATTTGGAAATGATTTGAACTCAGCCAGCAGCCAGTTCTACATCACGCTTTCGCCGCAGCCGAGGCTCGACAACAAATACACGGTCTTCGGCGGAGTATTGAGCGGCATGGAAGCAGTTCAACAAATTACACCGCAAGACCGCATCATAGGCATCAGCTTGCAAGGCATTTGACGACCATGGTCGACGAGCCAACCATTTAGAAAGAATTATTTCTACAGGCGCTTTTCCAATGGTAACTTTTACCTTTGTTGGAGCATTATGAACAAGGAAGGACTAAACCCTTCTAGCTGAGCAGGCAGACTGCATCAGCCGGATCAATCGCGTATAGCACTTTAGAGACTTCCTATTCTAAATTCAGTCCACTTTTCTTTATCCACTGAATTAATTGTCCTAATGCAGAAAATCATGGGGAGCTGTCAATGCGAATCCAACTAAAACACACGTCTGAATGTCAGACTGCGCCCAAAGTAAAAAAGCATCTCGAAAAGATCATCGCAGAAGAAGGACTGCCTCTCGCAGTCGAAGCAAATCAATGCGAAAAGAATGAAGAAGCCACAGTCGTAAAGATTCTGGGCTCCGGATTTGAGGGTCAGGAGAATGTGGTGCATGAGATAAATTGCGAATCTCATCACGAAGAAGAGCTGCAGTTTTTAGACAACTTAAGACGCATAGTTCTCGCAAAATGGCACGACCATGCTGTTCTACCGCTATCGCAGGTGCATGAAACTTAGGGTGAGAAAATAAATCACCCTTTTCATTTCTTCAGCACATGTAATAATGGATCACGACACACGGAGGAGCCGCGCATGGAAACCATTGTGCTCAAAAAGGATGTCGAGCCACTTTTAGCTGCTCTGGGTCGAGTTATTCGAGAGCGACGAGTCGCTCTTGGACTCTCGCAAGGAGAACTGGCTGAAAAGGCAGGACTTCACAGAACTTATGTGAGCGATATTGAACGCGGAATTCGAAACCTGACAGTTGGGGCGCTCTGCTTCCTGGCTAACGGACTAGACACAAAAATGAAAGATCTGATTGACCAGATGGAGTTGCAAGCCGAATCCTTTGAACATGATTCCAAAATGCCTCCGCCACCAGTAGCCGGAATGATTGAAAGCAATTTGATCAAAACCAGCTAGTTCCGCTCCCCCATTACAACTGCTAAACTGGAACAAGGATTCTCGTTCCCCCCTCCCGTTCCAGCCAATGAGATGCTTGCCGAAGAAATTGTGACTCTTAGGCATAACTTAGAGCGACTCGTGCAAATGCTCGGGCCGCAGCATCTTGCAGTGGCAGATGCATTTGTAAAACTGGGTTTGAGCCAGCTCGATTCAGGCGAAGCCGAAGCAGCCGAAGCGTCTTTTCAATCGGCGCTTACTATTCGCTCGGCTTGCCTGGATACTCGAGATGAAACAATTTGCCAGCTCGATTTTTATATCGGCAAATGTCATTTTGAAAAAGGCGATTATGCTCAAGCCCAAATTGCTTTCGAAAACTGCTTGCAAGCCTATGAACTGGAATGTCGCCCAGAAGATGAGTTTCTGGCGACTGTGCTTGATTCACTCGCCAGCCTTCATCACGACCGAGACAAGCATGCGCAGGCGGAGATTTACTTGAAGCGCTCTCTTTTCATAAGACTCTGCGTAATGGAGCCTTTTGACGCCGCCATAGCTGAGAGCATGAATCATCTGGGCTGGCTCTATTCACAAACAGGTGAATATAACAAAGCCGAAAACCTTTTTCTTTCAGCGCTGGAAATCTGGGTCGCCAACTTCGGCATCGAACACGCCAACACAGCCATGTGTCTTGAGAATTATGCCTTTGTCCTCAGTAAAACCGGACGGGAGCCGGAAGCCGAATTGTTTCTTGCCAAAGTCGACTCAATTCGCGCCGCTGCTTCTAAATAGCAACTTGCAGTTTTCATTCCAGCTGGTCTAGACTAAAACGCCAGCCGGGAGCCAGCTCTTGTCACAATCAAACGAACTCAGTACCGCAGCCGACTTAGCAAAGGATGAAGCCTTCGGTGAACGGCTGATTGCCAAAGTCAGCTGGCGACTGATTCCATTCATGCTTTTGCTTTATGTAATTGCTTATCTCGATCGCATAAACGTGTCGTTTGCAGGCTTGCAAATGAACAAAGATCTCGGCTTCAGCGACGAAATATTCGGACTGGGAGCCGGAGCTTTTTTCATCGGTTATTTTCTTTTCGGCGTACCCAGCAATATCATGGTGGCGAAACTGGGCGCCAGACGCTGGATTTCTTTGATCATGATTGTCTGGGGCTGCATGTCGGTTTCCATGAGCCTTCTACAAAACGTTTATTGCTTTTACCTGCTCAGATTCCTTTTGGGAGCAGCCGAAGCCGGATTTTTTCCAGGCATGATTCTCTATTTAACTTTCTGGTTTCCCAGAAAAGACCATGCCCGCGCCGTTGCCCGCTTCATGACTGCAATTCCGCTTGCCGGAGTGCTGGGCGGACTTGTTTCATCACGCATATTGCTCATGTCCGGCTACATGGGACTGCCGGGCTGGAAGTGGCTTTTCATCATGACCGGCACACCTGCAATTATCTTAGGCTTTGTCGTTTTTGCATTTTTGCTGGACGGACCTGAAAACTGCAAATGGTTGAGCGAAGAAGAGCGTCAGTGGCTGAGCCGAAAGCTCGCTTTTGAAAGCCTGGAAAAAAGCTCAGAGAATAAAAGCCGGAAAATAAATGTATTCAAAAACTCCAAAGTCTGGCATCTGTCCATCCTTTACTTTTGCATGGCGCTGGGAATGTATGGATTTCAGCTCTGGTTGCCGCAAATAATCAAAAGCTTCGACAAAATCGATGACTCCGGCTCAGCCTTGCTTTCCGCAATTCCGGCGGTTTTTCAGGCAGTCGGCATGCTGACTCTGGCAAGCAGTTCCGACGCCAGAAAAGAAAGACGCTTTCATGTATTCGGCTCTTCGATACTTGCCGCCGCCGGTCTGGTCTTATGCGGCTTCAGCAAAGACCCCGTGCTTTCACTTGCCTGCCTCTGCCTTTCAGCTTTCGGTATCTGGGGCACTGTCGGTCCGTTCTGGGCGATGCCGACCTCATACTTATCAGGAGCAGAAGCAGCTGCAGGAATCGGTCTAATTAACTCGGTCGGCAATCTAGGCGGTTTTGCCGGACCCTATATTGTAGGTTTTATAAAAACAAGAGCCAGTGATTTTCTATATTCGCTAATCGCTCTGGCAGCATCGCTGGTAGTGGCAGCATTCCTGGCCCTGGCCTTGAAAAAAGAAGATGCGAAGTCAGGCTGAACTTAAGGATGAGCAAAAATCACATCCGTGTCCACCATACTCAATAGATCCCTTAAATGATGATGCATTCTGGATGTCATAGCCGCGACATCCTCAATCATCGAAATCTGGTCGTCCAGATCTTGAATTCGCACAACTTTGCGAGTCATCTGCAAACCGCAAACTATGTCGAGCTTGAGAGCTTCTCGCCGCGAGCCATGCGGCTCCAGCGCTCCCCTTGCAATCCAGCGCTCTTCCAGAACTTGCAAGCGCGTTTTTTCCGGCTCTTCCATCGACTTGCCGTTCAAAAAACGCCAGATACTCTCAGGATAAGTTGTCCTTGCATCCACCGGCCTGCCGAAAAGTTCAGCCAGCACAGTCGGCATCGCATGAGATTTATATTTACCGCCGGACTGCTGCTTTAGCGCATAACTGGACATGCCGGTTGAAACCACGCCGGAAAGCATCTGATTCAAGTTACCTGAAAAGGACGGCGTTTTATCCGAAAAACCAAGAACCGATCCAATCGTATTCAAGGTACCCGAGGCAATAAAGTTACCAGCATTGTTGATTTCAATGCGCTGATCGCGTTTATCCAAAAAGGTTTGCTTGAGCCCCTCAATAATTCCTTTTTCGCGCAAAGCTTCAGATTGCAAACTGGCACCATCCAGATAGCATTCCATTATGGTTTCACGAACTTCCTGGCTCAACTCGAGCTTACGCTCGCGGCTTAAATGCAAATCCGAATTGTAAAGGTCCGAAATTTGCGACCAGATTTCCAGCTGCTCGGCAAGCTCTTTGTTTGCAGCTGAAATGTCTTCAATTTTGAAGCGCCGAAGCAGTTCCCTTTTCGGTCTGCTCACAAGATTGCTTGCCGCATTTGCGGACAGCGGCAGAAAACTGCCGATAAGCAAAAGCAATGCCAGAAAAAATTTTGCTTTCATGCACTCGGTCTTTTAAACGAGCTAGTAATCGAAATCGGCAAGGACCATGAGCTCCGGATGATCTTGCAAAAATGAAGCAGGAACTTCGCTGGAAATTTTAGCGCGCATCGCGCGACTGAGAATTTCCTTTTTAGCCGCTCCAGTCACCATTAGTATAATCTTTCGACTGGCAAGAAGTGTACTGAGACCCATCGTTACGGCTCTGCTTGGAATTCGGCCACCTTGAAAAAACTCGGCATTAGCCTGTCTTGTAGACTCGGTTAAAAGTACTGAATGAGTCCAGCTTTGCAGGGGAGTGCCAGGTTCATTGAAAGCGATATGACCGTTTAAGCCCAGACCGAGAATACAGAGATCAAGCCCGCCGGCGTCTGCGATAGCCCGATCGTAATCATCGACAAAAAGCGGATTGTAGAGATTCTCGGCTTTAAGATTGGTATGAGAATAAAGATTCTCCTCAAGAAAATGCCTGAACGAATGCTTCTCCTCGGCATCCACATATTCATCGAGGCCGAAGCAACGCACGCCGGACCAGTCGATTTCTCCATTTCTGGAACTTTCAGAAAGGAACTCATAACAAAGGCGCGGAGTTCTGCCGGTTGGAAAGCCGATACACGCATTCGGCTTTTCTCTGATTAAGTCTGCCACCAGCTTGGCAACAATTTTACTAAGAGTCTGAAATGCCTCAGGCAAGACTTGCCTATCTCTTTCAATTGAATAAGTGCTTCTCAACAAGATTAAATTATATGCTCCAGAAGGACTGAGAATCGCTAGAATAAGAAGAAATGCTCTCCTGACAAGGTCTTCAGGGTTAGCATCCTTCTTTAGCTTAGAATTATCTCAAGGAAAACTCTAGAATTTCTACTGTGGATAGCCAGACTTTTTTTCTGCTATTTATCTAGAGTTCCGCAATATTGCTGTTTAGAGGTGAACTTATGGCGGCCCGGGCAATGAAAAAGATAGTTCTTGCGGAGGTGTCGGAGAAAAGCCCTGCTGCTCTTTGCGCTTCATTGACTTTTCTTCTGGCTCTGAACTTTTCAAGCCTGCCTCTGCCTGTTCTGGCACAGGGAAAAGCATTGCCGAAAGCAGGCTTCAGCAATTACTCAAGGCTGCCATCGGTGGGCGGTGTGCATTTGCAGGAAGGTGAAGACCGTCCGGCAGGCGCCCCCGAAAACATTTACAATCCTGGCGAGCCTTCCTTGCAACATAAGCTGGTGCGCTGGGAAGCACGTCACATGCCGCTCAAAGTTTATGTCAGTCCCGGCAAAAGATTGCAAGAAGAAGCAATTCAAACAATCAACGCCCAGCGTCCCCAGGAAGTACTCTCAATGCTGAGCACAAATCCGCAGTCCCTCCTCAATCTGGCAGATTGTCCGGGCTGGACACCCGAACTCAGCGCCGCCGCCATTCACGGCATTGAGCAATGGAAAGAGTTTCAAAACGAGGGACTTTTTAGTTTCGAATTTGTAAATGACCCGAGCCTTGCCAACATTTTCCTTTTCTGGACAGACCGCTTCACCGGCGATGAAGGTGTGGGTGGCGTCAGCACCGACGGTAATACTGTCGCCGTTTTGTATGACGCCAACGAAGTTCATTCCAAAGAAGCCGGTCTCGGCAAGCCTATACAGGGCACACCGGTGATCATCGAGCTTCGAGTTTCAGATTCATTCGATAAAATCCAGAAAAATGCGGCACATGAATTCGGGCATGCTTTAGGCATAAAAGAACATAGCCCCTATAACCAGGACCTCATGTGCGTCAACGGAATCGCACGCCTGCTCTCAAACGCCGACAAAGCGACGATTCGCTGGCTTTACAAACAGCGCCCGCAATATATTATGCTACCGCCGGTGCTGCCACGCTTCAGTGCCGCCTACCCAGCTCAAAGCAGCAAGAACACGGTTTCTCAGAATGATGCGCCGCCCCAAGATTCCGGGTCTGGAAGCTCCTATCGAGTCAATCTAAATCAAAGCAGAGCGGAAGCGGAAAACCCTGCGCCCGAGAGCAGCCGCCAGATAAATTATGAAAGAAAAATTCCCGCGCGGGAAAGCCTTCCGGAAAAACAGGTATATCAAAGCCCGCTGCGGGACAAGAACGGCTTCCTTATCGATCCATTGAAAGTCGAGAAAAAAGTCGAGAGAGTAAAAAAGAACAAGGAAGCTAAATCCAGAGAAAAAACTGAAAGAGCTCAGACTGAAAACACGGACGAAAGTTCAAAAGCAGAGCCGGAGAAAGCCAGTGACGGCTACTGATTCAGTGAAAAACTTTGAAAAGAGCTTCCAGATCTTGAAATCAAGCGTCAATAAGGAGATGCATTAAGATGCCTCAAACAGCTCATACTGAGCGCCATTTCACTGCCGGAGAGAGCATCCGGGATATAGTGATCGGCATGTCGGACGGCTTGACGGTGCCTTTCGCTCTGGCAGCCGGTCTCAGCGGAGCCAGTACCAGCACCGCCATTGTGGTGACAGCCGGACTGGCAGAAGTCGCAGCCGGAGCAATCGCGATGGGGCTGGGTGGTTATCTGGCCTCACGCAGTGACTATGATCATTACAAGTCTGAAAAGGCCAGGGAGTGGCGGGAGGTGCGAGATATACCGGAAGCCGAGAAGCACGAAGTTCGCCTAGTATTCAGCGAATACGGACTCAGCGAGGAAGAAATCGAACCGATTTTACACGCTTTTCAAAAACACCCTAAACAATGGGTGGACTTCATGATGCGCTTTGAACTGGGATTGGAAAAACCGGAGCCGGGCAGAGCCCTGCGCAGCGCAGTCACCATCGGTGCTGCTTATATCGTCGGCGGCTTAATTCCGCTCTTACCTTACATAGTCTTGAAAGAATCGACAAATGCGCTTGTTTACTCGGTTTTGTTTACTTTAAGCGGTCTTTTCGCCTTCGGTTTTTTCAAGGGTCGCTTTACGGGCAGCAAGCCCCTGCGCAGCGCCTGCCAGACCACCTTGATTGGCGCACTGGCAGCGGCAGCCGCATTCGGCATTGCATCGATTTTTCATCAGTCTTGAACTAAAGACTCTCTAAAAACGCCAGCAATTCTCGTTTTTCTACTTCACTTAATGCAGCAAAGGCTTTGGCAGAAGCCGCTGCCTGACCGCCATGCAGACGAATAGCCGCACTGAGAGAAGCGGCTCTGCCGTCATGCAAATAATAACGCCTGTAGCGCAAGCCCCAGAGCGGTGCGCTACGCCACTGACTGCCTCCGGCAGCACCCTCTGCATATCCGTCGGCAAGACCCGGTCCGAGATCATGCAAAAGCAGATCTGAATAGGCTTGCATCTGTTTATCTTCCAGAGCCTTCACTTCCACAAACTTCGGCTTTTCATCGGCAAGTGAGGAGCTCCGTGCATCCTCGGCAGTGCCTGAGAGTACTTCCGAAAGCGGACAATCAGGATTGATAAGATATACTTTTTCCGGAGTTTGCATGGCCGGCATATGGCAGCTTGCACAGCCGATTGTCTGAAATCTTTGCTCTCCTCTGCGAGCTGCCGGACTCATAACAGCCCGAGGCGGCGGAGCCAATAAGCTCAAATAAAAATTGATCTTGCTGAGCTTGCTACCATCATCATTTGGATCGGCCGGCAAAAGATTTTTCAAACAGTCAGGAATGACGGAAGAAGCCGAGTTTCCCTTATTCAATGGATTAGTAATGCCAATCTGCCCGCAAAGATCTCTGGCTATGTATTGAATCAAAGTTGCTTCCTGGGCTTTGGAACCAAAACGTCCCGTAGACTGCAAAACAGCAGACACAGCTTTTAATTGCGCCGTCTTTCCGCCCGCACCGCCAGGCTGAGCTTGCCGGTTCTGCCAGTAAGACAAAGCCCCGTCCGATATCGAGTTTATGAATCCCAATCCATAGAGCTGCGGTGCATAGCGTTTTGAAACAAATTCGGCATCGGAAGGCTTTGCTTTTAGACTTTCATACTTGCATCCGGGCGGCAGCTTCAAGCCTGCATCATCAGTAATTGAATTGCGTAGAACTACAGGTCCCCCGGACTTGAGAAAATAATCCAGATCGGCGGCTTCCGTTTTGCTGAAAATATCGGAAGCTTTCTGAGTTGCCGGGAAACGTGATTTAGGCTGACGTTTTGCAACTAAGTCAATTGTTTGTAGCGGCGAGAATCCTGCACCGCCACTGGTGCCTTTACCACCATGACAGGTCTTGCAGGATTTAGCGTTATAAGCCGGACCCAGACCGTCGGCGAGGGCAAACTCATTCTCAAAAAGCAGGCGCCCTTCTTCAAATCGCAGCTGCTGCCAGCGTGTCAAACCAGGCAGCGGTCCCCCCGGCAAACCTTCATTCGCCATTTTTCGCGGTGTTATTGAATCGATTTGAGAAGAAAGAACATAAATGAATACGCCGAAAACCAGGCAAACGGAGATGAGCAGCCGCAGAGTTCTTGATGACATCGCTAATTAAAAGGAACTTGAAAGCCGGGTATCGGCTCTGGAGTATCCCAGCTTCTTTAAGCCTTGTCCAGAGATTGAAAGCTACTGTGGACTAACAGTGTTCTTGATTATGTGCAAGTCTCCGGCTGCTGAAGGCAAATTGCGCAAAACCAGATCGGCAGTCGGATCAACCTTATCAAAGGGAACCTTGACGACACCATCGACAGCACTATGGGCTGCTACGCTTTTTCCGGCAAAAGCGATTTTCATTGGAGATTCGGTCTGATTATTGTATTTGATCACGGCCTGCAAACCATCCGGCAATGCTACCGGCGAATCGCCGTCATTACGCAAAACGACTTTCAACTGTACATCGCGCAAAGTCGGCTTAATTTGCCTCAACTCGAATTTAAGTGCCTGCGAATTCAAGATCGGTCCTCTAAGTTCGTGCTGAGCGGACGGAGCGCCTTGAGCTTGCGGCATCAAAGACGGCATGGTACTGCCCGCACTGGCGATCGCAGGCATGCTGCTGAACTGTGACAAGGCATCTGCAGTATTCGGTACAATTGCTTGAGACGGATTGAAAGCGGCTGAGGGAGCAGCCTGCTGAGGCAGAGCATTGAATTGCGCCATGGCATCGGCAGTGTTTGGAACGATTGCTTGAGCCGGATTAAAAGCTGAAACAGGCGGCAACTGATTCGATAGTTGCAGAGGATTTGCCTGATTTGAATAGGATGAAAACCCCGGAGCAGCCTGAGGAAAAGCGTTGCTGCCTGAGGCAAGCGGCGGAGCCGTCGATGGAATTGCCGCCGAAGTATTGCTGGAACTCAATTTTTTCAGCTGCTCTTGTAAGGCTTTATTTTGCTTTTCCAGTTCTTGCAATCGCGAACTTGATTTTGAAGCAATTTTTTGCGGACTCTTAGAACTGAGAGCCGGTGCAGCTTTTGCTAAAAGAGCCGGAGTCGAAGTGGCCGAAGCCGAGGGCGCAGAGCCTGCACCTTTAGCAGCCGCCAGAGCCGCAGCCGCACCGGCCAGGGCATCGGCAGCACCGGACTCGGCATTGCCGGCCGAGGCAGAACTTGAAGGTGAAGGGCTGCTCAGAATTTTCTTGATAATATCGTCATCCGAGGCCGAAGCAGTGACCACAGGCGCAGGAGAGGCTTGCGGCTCGGGGTCGGGATTCGTCAATTGCTTGATAATTTTATGAGCGGTATCCTCGAATTTCTGGTCAGCTTCCTTTTGCACAAGCATGTGGTTGCGAATCTGTCCCATAAAATTGGAAAGTTGCCCCACCTGATCTATTTGAGGAACAGTACCCGCTGCAGCAGGCATGGCTTGCAATGCCGGACTGCCTGCTGCCATCACCGTGGCAGCTGAATCAGAAAGCATACTGCCGGGAAATTTAGTGCCGGGAAAACCGGCCGGATGCCTGTTGATAATACCTGTGCCGCCGGGCAATAAACCGGCAGTGTTCAACCCGCCCGCTGCTACCTGAGCAAGCTCTTTGATTTTAGAAACAGCAGCAGTATTTTGCGGATCATCCTTTAATACATTCAAATATACTTGTTTAGCTTGAGCAGGTTGCCCCATTTTCTCGAGCAGCTGAGCTTGATAAAGTTTGTAAGCGCTGTTTCCCGGACTGTATGAAACAGCTTCGCTGGATTTTTGAAATGCCTCACTGAGCAACCCCTGCTGTTCAAGTGTTTTTGCTGCACTTAGAGACTTGTCTGCTTCTTGCTTAGCCAGAGCAATTTTGAAACTCTGCCTGGCTGCAGGCAAATAAGGATGACTGGGATCAAGACGCACAACTTCACGATATTCTGCTTGAGCAGACTGCAAGTCGCCGTTTAGTTGATAAGCTCGGGCAAGACCAAGATGCGAATTGGCATTAGGCAGGCGCGAAACCTGACTTTGCCAGAGCTTCACCAGACTCTGCCCGGCTTCTTTGTCTGCCGGATTTATGATCAGAGCCCGACTCAAATGAGAATTGGCTGCAACCAGGTCGGAATTAGCCAGATGCTGCATACCCAGCTCTCGATGAGCCAGAGCCGAATTGGAATCGAGTTCAAGCGCCTGCTCGAAATGAGCCTTACCGCTTCCGGCCTTGCTATGCTCTGCAATTTTACCCAGACCAACATGAGCTTCCGGTGTCGGCTTCACGGCCAGCGATGCTTTATACTCAACTTCAGCTTCCTGATAGCGAGCCTGACCATAAAGAGCCTGAGCAGTTTTCAATCTGCTGTTCACATCGTTTGGGTCGGCTCCGGCTTTTGAATAAAGCTGAGCAAGTATCTTATGAGCTTCTGGATCGTTCGGGCTGACAGCCAGAGCCTGTCTTGCTGCCTGAAGCGCTTCGGGCAAATTATTGCTCTGCAAATAATTCTTGGCTCTTTGAACACCGACCGAAGCCAGTTGCTGATAAGCAGCCTTGTCTTCGGGCTTGAGCTGACTGATTTTAGCCAGCACCCGATGAGCTTCTTCGAGCTTGCCGCTTTTTTGCAAATCAATTGCGCTTTGCTTCATTTTGGCAATTGTGGCCGGAGGCACTTTCGAGCTCAAAGAACGAGCAATTTCTGAAAATGACTGACCGCTTGCAAGCTTGCCGTTCAGAGCCGGCGGCGGCGGTGTAGTATTGACAATGGTCTTCACGGGAGCCTTGCCCGCAGCAAGACTCGTTTTGCTTTTGGAAACCGCAGTTGCAGTTTTGCTGCCTGCCGCTTTAGTCGAAGTGGAGGCTGTTTTGCTTGAACTTGCGGCTTTGGCAGTTGCCGAATTTTTGGGAGCTGTGTACTGCTCTCTGATCGAACTGAAATCGATGCGCCGGTCATAAGAAGTTGGCGGGACATACACCTTTTGCGAATGTGAAAAGTCTGCAGCTTCCGCCTCGGCGAGCAGGCCGAAACTGAATGCAGCCAGAACTGTCAAAACCGGAGCTTCCGGTGAAATGCTTTTGTGTGCCCTGGTATGAGGGAGCATGATTTCAGAAACCTTAAGCGAACCTAATATGCGCCTTGCCATGAATACAATGAACCTGCTCTATTTTATGGAGCCCTCTAATTATTGCCAAGTGGTGTTTCCCGCATTTCGGGAAAATTGCCCGAGAATAAGCCCTGAGCTTGGCCGGAAAGACACATAATCTCTCAAAACTTTCTAAAATAAAAGAGCTCAGATAGCAATCTCACATACACTTGATAGCATCCGGAACTTTAAAGCCTGTCTGAAAACTTAAGTCAGTCAAGCTGTAAGACCCGCCGCACAAGTATCTTCAGCATAAGCCCTTCTACTCAGGTGCAATAAATGTCACAGCAACAATCAGTCGGTGCAAGCACTTCCAAGGACGATCATGAACGATCTTTAATCGAACATGTCAATCATATGGTCCGACAGGCGCGACTGGCATCAGCTGTTTTCACGCAATACAGTCAAGAAGACGTGGATCGCATCGTCAAAGCCATGACGCTGGCTGCACTTGAGCATGTATACACTTTTGCGCAAATGGCTCATGAAGAAACCCGCATGGGCCAGGTTGAAGATAAGATGCTCAAAGACTTTGTCGCGTCCGAGTTTCTATACAATCAGATTAAAGACAAACGCACGGTCGGCGTGGTTCGCGAATTTCCCGAAGATAACATGGTTGAAATTGCAGAGCCCATGGGTGTGATTCTGGCTCTTTCACCTGTGACAAATCCGACTTCAACTATCATTTTCAAAAGCCTCTGCGCTGCCAAAACCCGCAACAGCATCATCTTCAGCCCGCACCTGATGGCAGCCAATTGCAGTAATTTTGCCGCTAAAGTTCTTTATGAAGCGGCACTTTCAGCCGGTGCTCCCAAAGGCTTCATCAGCTGGGTCGAAAAATCATCGCGCCTGCGCAAAGAAACGGAACTGATGATGGTTCATCCTGATGTCGATTTGATCTTCGCCACAGGCGGAACTCAAATGGTCCGCGCGGCGCACAGTTCCGGCAAGCCGGCCATCGGCGTCGGAGCAGGAAATACGCCTGTATACATTCATAAGTCGGCTTTCATTGAAGGAGCCGTAACAGATATCATCATTTCCAAAACTTTCGACAACGGCACGGAATGTCCATCAGAACAAACTCTGGTTTTAGATCGCGAAATTTACGATGAAGCGCTAAACATGTTCAACAAGCTTGGTTGCTATGTCTGCAACGAAGAAGAAGTGCAGAAAGTCGTGCAAACCGTCATTGATCAACGCACCAAGGGTATGAATTACAAGTTTGTCGGACAACCGGCCAAGCTCATTGCCGATGCCGCCGGAATCAAAGCTGCAGACGATGTAAAAATTCTGCTCTGCCCCCTTCAGGGAGAACTGCGCCATCATCCGCTGGCAGTCGAAAAACTGATGCCGGTTCTCGGTGTCGTGGCCGTGGACAGCGTCGATGAAGGAATCAACAGAGCCCTCGACATCAACTATGCCGGAGGCACAGGTCATACTTCAGGCATTTTTGCCACCGACGAAGCCGTTATTGAAGAATATGCCACTGCCATTAACGCCGGTCGAGTCATCGTCAATTCACCTACATCGATAGGCGGTTTAGGCGGCGTTTACAACAATCTGAACACAACGCTCAGTTTCGGCTGCGGCACTGGCGGCGGCAACATCACAACAGACAACGTCGGCGTACAAAATCTGCTCAATTACAAGCGCGTTCCACATAGAAAGAACTTTGTATTGAGCTTCCAGACCACAAAAAACATTTATATAAATCCAGGAAGCATCGACCATTTGCGTGGTTTGAAAACCAAATCGGCATTTGTAGTAACTTCAGGTTCGGCAGCCAGCCGCGGTCATTTATCCATGGTTCTGGAAAGGCTGCCTGAAAATTGCCGCGTTGACGTATTCAGCCAGGTGGGCGTAGAGCCCGATTTTTCAACGGTTGAAAAAGCCGTAACAATGATGCGCAAAAGCCAGCCCGATACAATAATAGCTTTAGGAGGCGGCTCGGTTCTTGATGCGGCTAAAATAATGCGCCTTTTCTATGACTGGCCCAATCTCAAACTTTCGGAAGTTGCAACACCATTTCTCGATTTCAGGCAGCGTGTGGTCAAATTCCCGGTCGGCGACAGCAAAACACAGCTGGTTGCGATACCCACAACTTCCGGCACCGGCTCGGAAGTGACACCATTTGCGGTGCTGAAAGACAACCAAAGCCACAGCAAATACTCCCTGGTTGATGAATCACTTTTGCCGGATGTGGCAATTCTAGATGCGCAACTCACTCGCAGCTTACCCCCGCAAATAACGGTAGATACGGCTATCGACGCCTTGACTCATGCCCTGGAAGCGCTGGTCTCGATCATGTCCTCTGATTACACGGACGGACTGGCGCTGGAAGCGATTCGCTTAATTTTTGAAGCCCTGCCGGAAGCGGTCAAGAACGGCTCAAACGTGGTCTGGCGCCACAAACTGCACAATGCCGCTTGTTTGGCCGGTATGGCCATAGGCAATGCTTCGGTTGGTGTTAATCACGCTCTGGCACACAGCCTGGGAGCACGATTCGACATACCGCACGGCCGCGCCAACAGCGTTTTCCTGCTCTCCACCCTTGAATATAATTCGCAGGTACCGCGCAAAATCACACCACATTCCACACATACGCATTTTGTCGCTCCCAAAAAATATGCAAGAGCAGCTCGCTTTCTCGGACTCGGAGAGAAACAGCCGGGCATCAGCGACGAAGAACTGGTAATTTTATTGCGAAGAGCAGTTTTCGATCTGCTGAGCGAACTGAAGCAGCCCATGTGCATTCAGGATCTTGGAATTCCGGTGAAAGATTTGCAGGATGCAGGTGAGGAGCTTGTTAAGGCTTCCTTCCAGGATATGAGTCTCAGAACCAACCCGAGACTGGCATTGATTTCCGATATCAAAGAACTTTTCATCAAGTCCTATCCCAGCCGCATACGTCCTTAGGGGAGAGCTAATGCAAACGCAAGAAAACAAAAACCAGGTAAGCTTTGAAATGCCTCCAAGCTTGAACCGTCAGGTAGACGAAGTCGATTTGACCATGGCTAACGGCAACCTCGAGATCATTTTGAACTTCAATAATTGCACTTTCATTTCAGTCGATGGACTTGAATGGCTGGAAGAGCTATTGCTCAGAGCTCAATCACTTAATGCCCAGGTTAAGCTGCAAGCTGTTAAACCTTCAGTTTATAAAGTCTTCAAAGTAGCCCGAATCGACTCGGTTCTGAAAGCTTGCGGCAGCGCAGTTTCAGGCCCGGTTTGCTGATCCCGACGAAAAGACAAAAACCCAAGACCGCCGACTAGCGGGGGATTCCAGAAAGGAGTTTCCCGACCTTTGAGCGCAGTCTGTATAATGCAATTAGGGTCATTTCTTTTCGGCGTTTATCAGTCAAAGAGTATGCGGGGAAGGCAGTTTGCAAGCCGCAGCCAAGACAAAGCTCAGGCAGGGTAATACCAACAAATGGTCCGCCCTTTTTAAGTCACCCCTGGCACGAAGTCTTATGGGCGGCTTTTTTGTCATAGCTTCCATAGAAGCTGTATTTCTGGCGATTCTCGGAATAGATGTTCTGAACGCCGATAAAGTTGCAAGCCACGAGTTTGAAATGCTCAGAGGCTCGGTTCGTATGTCGGGCGTAATTCAAAAAGCGCAAAGCAGCTTCGACAGGGCCGACAGAGCTAAAAAAGATGCTCAAAGCAAAGAAAAGAGACTGGACTTTCAGCAAAGCGTGCAGGCAACCTGCGCTGAAATGGACAGTGTTGTGGGAGATTTCAAACGGGCCGGATTCGACACGAAAGGTGCATTGCACTTGCGCGATTCTTTTTTAGCACTGGCGCAAGTGGTGGAATCGGTGCTGGATGAAGCAAATCAGGAAGGAGACATCAAAGTCTCTTTCAGGAAAGTATTGAATCGAAGCGGCAAAATTTACCGTGATTTCATTGTGCAAATCAGAGCCATACACAAGGCTCTGGGCAGCACAAAAGACTCGATTTCAGCAGCGGCGCTTTTCGGGATTGCGCCCCAAAACATTCTTTATATAGCAGCAGCAGTAAACATTTTATTGATCGTGCTTTTGCTTTTTCTTGTTGAAAAAGGAATCACAGGTCCGATTTCACGCCTATCGGGAAACTGCAAACAGCTTAAAAGCGGCGAAATCATGCCTGCTCCCAAAAGCCTGCGCAATGAAATCAGCATGCTTGAGCAGAGCTTCCATGAAATGTCGCTGGTCCTTGCCGAAAATGAGAAGCGTCGTCACAGCTTTCTTGAATTTTTCCAGTCTGTACAAAGTGCTGCCCTGGAAAACGTCAGAATCTGCTTTGACAGCCTGCTTTCTGAAAGCAGCTTGCAAGACAGAGCCAAGCGCAATATCCAGAAAGCCCGAAATAATCTGAACACCCTCATGCAACTTCTCAAATCGATGACCGAGGCACTGAGCTTCAAGTCGAACAATGACATTGAAGCTCAATTCGAGAAAACGAGAACAGAGCTTTTGCTTGCAGATGCAGCAGCGGCAGTCGAAGCCCTGCTTTTGAAACGCTCAATTAAACTGACTATCGAAGGAGCCGATTACAGCGCCGAACTTGATCCGCATCTTATCGGCCGCGTACTAGTCAACTTTCTTTCCAATGCCATCAAATATTCGGCTGAGGGCGCCGAAGTCAAACTAGCCTTGACTAAGTCTGGCAAAAATTTGCGCTTTGAAGTTATAGACAGGGGTCCTGGAATTTCACCGGAAGGACAGTCCAAACTATTTAAAGAGTTCAGCCAGATTGAAGCAGCCGACGGTATTAAACGAAGCGGCACAGGACTTGGTTTAATGATCTGCAAGCAAATCGTAGAAGCTCATGGCGGTGAAATCGGCATAAAGAGCGCAGTCGGAGAAGGCAGCACTTTCTGGTTTGAAATTCCCGAATCAGCTTCAAAGAATAAAGCGCTTCTAAAGCCCGGCGAGAATGAGAAAGTCGGCAAAAAGAAGGAGCGCCGCCCGGGCAGCTTGAAAAGAAATTTTATAGTAATGCTTTTGCTGCTGCTCATTCCTCAAACATTCGTGGTTCTCAAACTGCATTCTATTTTCAGCGCCGCCTCGGAAAACGCAAAAGCTTTTTATATCGACAAAGAACTTTTGATGAGGGCTGAGGAGTTGCTCGGTCTTTATCTGGTCTGGAAAATGGATATCGCTAAATATATGGATGCCATGGAAATCGATGAGGTCGCCAAAACTCAGCCGATACTCAGGGAGCAGATGGAGTTATGCAACTGGATTTTAAAGTACTTGCCGGACGGCAGCCAGCGTCAATACGAGGCGATGCAGATTAACAAAGGTTTGCGCAAACTCGAAATTTTCGGCAACTATCTGGAAAAGCACAAAGATAATCTCAATCTTGCAGCAATGCCGCCTCTCATTGAAAGAGCCCGCAAAATTGCCAAAGACGTGGATGAAAGTCTCTTTCAATTAATGACTCTTGAAGTTTCCGGCATCAACAAATCATATGACGGTTCGCAAGCCCTGCGCAGCGAACTTGCCAACGCCATATTAATGGCCGCTCTGGTTAACATTGCGCTTCTGGCAATTATTGCTCTTGTCGCCCTGCAAATCAGCGAAAAAATCAGCTTTCTTAAATCAAAGGCTGAAGATTTTGCCGCAGGCAAGGAGCTGAGCGCAGCACTAAAAGGCAATGACGAATTATGTTATCTAGACCAAAAACTCTCAGAGGCTGCCCGGGAGATCAAAGAAGCCGATTCTCAACGCCAAAAATTGATTGCTGTAATCAACCATGACTTGCGCACACCACTCAGTTCAATTATCAACGGCTTGCAAATGATTCTGGCTGCCGGTTATGGAGAAATCGGCAGCCGCGAAAAAGAACTGACCTGCGCAGCCGAAAGCGAACTGAATAAACTGCTGCAGCAAATAAACGATCTGCTTCTCATTGAAAAAATCGACGCCGGTCTTTATCAACTTACAAGCGAAAAGCTGGAACTTGTGCCTCTTTTGGCTGCCACTTCCAAAAGCCTGGAGCCGCTGGCCGGCCAAAGAGGCGTCAAAGTGGTTCCGGCAATCGAAGCCGGCTGTCGCGAACTTTGTATCAACGGCGAGAAGTCTTTGCTGGAAAGAGAATTTGCAATTATACTTGCCAACGCCTTGCAAGCGGCTCCGCCGGGAAGCACGGTGGACGTTTCAATTCAAAGAGAAGGCAACAAAGTTTCAATTCTTTGTTCGGACCACGGACCGGGAATCAATGCGGAATTGCTGCCGCAAATATTCGAGCGTTTCCGCTTTGTGGACGGCAAACCGGTAAGCGGACTGGGATTACCCCTGGCCCGGAGACTTTCCAGCATTCTTGGCGGTGAACTGGAAATCAATTCCAGTTCAAACGGCACTCAAACAAGAATGAGTTTGCCCATAGCAGTTACATAATTTTGTGACCGAGACTCGTTTTAATCAGATCAACAGCCAGCTCTGCTGTGCGATTTCTGATATCGCGAGCCGGATTCAGCTCGACAAAATCGATAGAACGAACCAGGCCGGTTTCGGCAAGCATGGTCAAAGCCAGATGAGCCTCTCGATAGCTCATACCGCCCGGCGCGACCGTAGTCACTCCGGGAGCAATTTCCGGGTCCATCACATCAATATCAAAGGATAAGTGAATTCCCGAAATATCTTTGCCGACAAGCTCAAGAGCAAGCTCACTTAAGCGCCCCATACCAAGATGGTCGATATCACGCATAGTAAAAGCATGAATACCTAATTCGCGAATCAGGTCTTTCTCAGGCGGGTCAACATCTCGCAAACCAATCAATACAGAACGTTTGCCTTCAACTTTCGGCGAAAAGCCGCAAAGCTGAGTTAAACTCTCCTCACCTTTGCCCAGCGATATGGCCAGAGGCATGCCGTGCAAGTTGGCACTGTAGCTGGTATCAGGAGTGTTTATATCGCCGTGGGCGTCAAACCAGAGCAAGCCGAAGCGCTCTTTACGTTCACGATAGTAACTGGAAACACCGGAAATACTGCCAATCGCCAGACTATGGTCACCGCCGATGGTGATCGGAATGCTGCCCGCAGCCATTGCGTCTTTGACAGCCCGGGCCACATCCTCTGAAACCTGAGCGATCTCGGGCAAACAGCGGGATTTTTTAGTCACTTCCTCATACCAGCAAGCTGCCGGCGGCTGACTTATCTCGATTTCATTGATCACCGTAAATCCGAGCTTTTCAATTTGCTCGGGTAATTCAGCCACTCTCAGGGCAGCCGGACCCATTCCTGCGCCCCGGTGCCTGCCGCCGATGAAGATCGGCACGTAAATGAGCGTCACTTCGCGAATTTTTTTGGCGGCAGCTGCTTCCATTTCAGCTTCATTTGCGGGCTTATTTGACTGATTTGCTAAATTTTTCATATATTCTCTTGGCAAAGAATCGTAAATTTGTGAGCCCGCAGCCAGGCAAGTTCAGCAAAGACCAAGCTTAAAGAATCCATCCAGCGGGCATTTAGAGCTTTGTGTCTTCTTCGTCATAGATAGACGATAAGAGCTATGCTTAAGGGGTCCTCAACTGCCCCCTAGTGTATAATCTCTAGCATCTTTTGTCTCTCTTCCTGAGCAAATGTTGCCGAGGCTGCCCAATTACGTCGGAGCAGGAAGGCAGCCGTTGGAAAACCTAAGAGAAGCAAAATTCTTCTCGAATGATGGAGGTAAAACCAGTGTTTCGGCCAGTCGTAAAATTATTGTTTTTGACTAAAGCTGCTTTTGAAGTGGGCCGCGAGCGCGTTGAAGACGCTCTCGATGCTGTCACGGCTAAAGCCAGCGAATGCAAAACTCAAGGCAGTGATAAGTTCAACGAATCTCGCGACAAAGTCAAAGAGGTTGCCGGTGAAGTTTATCAGCAAGTTTGGCAGCGTTCTGAAGTTCTCGAAGGTCAGGTGCGGGAAAAATTGAAGAGACAGGTCTCCGATTTTTCACTGGGCGCACTTGGTGATGCCAGCGAAATCAACGAATTGAGAGCTGAGCTTGCCACTCTCAGAGCTGAAATCGCCGAACTCAAATCAATGAGAGCTGCTGTTTAAGCCAGGCAAAATTCCTGAAAACCGGCACCTCGTGCGAGCACAATTCTTGCACCGGTGCCGGTTTTTACTTTAGAGCCTAGAATTTTGCAGCCGGACAGAAAATAGAGTGCAAGCCCCATCCACAAAAGCTAAAGACGGAGAAGAGCCGGAGACCAGGTCTCTGCCGGCTACTATCGCGCCTGCGCCAAGAGTCGAAAACGCCAGAACCCGCGATCTGCCGCACGAAGTCTACGATCCCGAACTGGCGGACGCAACCGTACGCTTTCCGGCCTGCCTCAAAGACGAGCGCTTTCTGCATGTGCTGCGCAGCCTCTTTGCCTTCTTCCTCAAGTCACTCTGGACTTTTCTGGCCAGTAAGAAACTGAGCAAAGAAGAGCTGGAAAGACGCAGCGCTCTAGCTGTAAAAGAGCTGCTTATCGAACTCGGTCCGACATATATCAAACTCGGTCAGTTTTTATCAGTAAGGCGAGATTTGCTGCCGGTGAGCATGGCAGACGAGCTGAGCAGCCTGCAAGACCGGGTACCGCCTTTCAGCCTTGAACTTTTGCGCAAAATTGTGAGCCAGGAGCTCGGAGCCCCGCCGGAAGAGCTTTTTGCTTATTTCGACCCGATTCCTCTGGCTTCCGCAAGTATCGGGCAGGTGCACAGAATTCAGCTGCAAGACGGCAGACAGGCTGTATTGAAAGTACAGCGGTCAGGTTTAAGTCATGATTTTTATCGCGATCTGGGACTGATGAGACTTGCAGCTAAAAGCGGCTTGCGTTTTGATGCCTGGAAAAATCACTGGCGACAGAAACTCAAAATCGAGGGTCCAAAACGTCCGGCCAGATTTGATTTCAACAACTGGCTCGAAATGTCGGACGAGTTCGGCAAAAATCTCTTCTCGGAAGTAGATTATTTGCTTGAAGGCAGAAACGCAGACCGCATGCGCCGATTGATGAGAGACAAACCGGAAGTGCGTATACCACGAGTTATCTGGAAATATTCAGCCCGAAAAGTTCTTACGCTTGAATACTTGGAAGGCATAAAAATAGATCGGGTCAATGAGTTAAAAGCCAAAGGCATCGATCTCGAGCAAGTCGGTAACCTCTTAATCAGCACTTTCTTGGAACAGATTGTCATCAAAGGATTCTTTCATGCCGACCCGCATGCCGGAAATCTTGCCGTAGACCGAAATGGTTGTCTGATAATTTTCGATTTCGGCATGATTGGTGAAATCAGCGAAGTACAGCGCCGCAGCTTGCTTTCTTGTGTTATGGCCACAGTCAGAAAAGATGCAGATTTGCTGGTGCGCGGACTTGTGGACTTGGGCGTAGTCAGAAGCGGCACTAACCACGAGGCAATCGCCCGGGCGCTCACTCCTTTCATGGACTATTACGCAGGCAAAAGTATTTTCGACCTGGATTTCAGACAGCTCGAACATGACATCGATATTGTCGTAACCGAGCGCAGCCTTCGCCTGCCCGCCAACCTGGCTTACATTTTAAGAGCAGGCAGTTCACTTGAAGGCATCGCCCGTACTTTAAAGCCTGATTTCAGTTTCATTCAGGCAGTGCGTCCGCTTGTGAAGCGCCTGATTGCAATTGAAGGTATGGAAGCTCTTTCAACTTTTGAAGGTTTGATGCAACTGGCAGGCCTGGCTGTAAACGGGCTTAAACGTGTAAGCCAGCGAGATGAAAATTCAGCTCAAAACAATCATAATTATCAGAAGCAGATTCAAGCAATTGAAACAAGCAAAAAACCTGCGCCCTGCCGCAAATGCGTTAGACAAGCACGTGATATGCGTCTCTTGAAAAAGCAGCTTTTCAGCACCGGTTTTATCGGCGCAGCTTATTTCAGTATTTCAACAGCAAGTCTTATTGCTCAAAACCCTGCAATTCTGACAAACTATCGAGAGACTGGATTCTATATGGTGGTAGGGAATATTATTTTAGGGGGAATAATGATTTGGAAATTGCTCCACTTGTCAAAGTGGAATCCAAAATCAATCGCCTCCGCAGAGGCAGAGCAAAACGGAGAGAAGAAATGCTGAAATGGCGTGTGGCTTCAAAGACCCACGAAGGCAAACAGCGTCCTAAGAATGAGGACAATTGTTATGTCAGTCCCGATGAAAGAGTTTTTGTCGTAGCGGACGGCATG
>JAIEPM010000406.1 GCA_019748395.1 Candidatus Obscuribacterales bacterium | reverse complement strand
CATTAACTCTATTGGACATTTGCTCCCAGTTTTTCTGGCTGTTCCACTGGTTCACCATGTTGTTGTGCTGCACTGTATTATTGACGTAAACCTGGTTTCCGCCCTTGTAATAGTACATCTGATTGCCGTGGGCTCCACCTCTGTACAAAGGCGCACCATAAGGCACTCCATAATAATTCGGCTCAGAAATCGCAGTGCCGATTGCGGCGCCCGTGGCAGCCCCAATACCAGCCGCCAGAGCCGTTCCCAGACCAGAACCACCGCTGCGGCTTCCCGAAGATTGCTGGCTGTTATTGTAATAGTTGTTGGTAACAGAACCCTGCTGCGGCTGACCTTGCTGCAACTCTTGCACAACCCATTGCAGTTGATTATGAGTAATTGCAGTCGGGCGGCCTTTCTTATCGATGTACCAGAAGTTGTTATTACCGTCGCGATAAACCTGTATCTGCTGAGCATTGGAAGCTATGTTCAGACCAGGAATGAAAACCGGTTGACCATTCTTTGAAATAACGTATTGCTTGCCGTCGCTTTCACGAACCACCTGGTAAACGGTCATAGTCACTTGCGAATTGCTTTGCTGCATGCCGCCGCCTTGAGCAGAAGCCAGTGGGCAGAGAGCCGGTGCAGACAGCAAAATTGTAAAAGCACCAAGAATCAGAGACCGCTTGTTAAACATCTATCTTCTCCCCAGAGACACACACGAATCGACATTGGCAGGATTGCAAAGTATATCATTAATGTCACGTTTAGATTGCCCTGAGGTCGCCATGCGGAAAGCATATTAAGGAGCAGAAACCTCCAGCGACTTGCGCCGGCCAGGCTTTTACGACAACTCACAGTTGGCAAGAGCCCTTTGTTCTACTAGAGGGTGGCAAGAATGTATAATGGGAAATTGAAGTTCGCCTTCAAAATGCCGACGTAGCTCAGCGGTAGAGCAACGGTTTCGTAAACCGTAGGCCGTGGGTTCAAATCCCACCGTCGGCTAATCTTTTCGGGATTCGAGAATTTTGCCGATACCACGATAGTACCTCGCCAGAGAGAAATCTCTGGAAGTGGAGGGAAATGTTTCTGAAGCCAGTTCACAAACTTTCTCCTGAAGAGCAAGATGAGCTCATCGAGAAAGTAAAGCTTGAATGGCTTAAGCGCGAAGTTCAGAATAGAATTGATGAGGCGGATCGTGGTGAGTTTGTTGACGGGGAAGAATTTCGTATTCGTGCGGAAAAGCGACTTAGAGAGAGTCTGCAGTAAAACTCCACATTACCAAGATACTTAGAAACAAGTGACTTACTACAGAAGAAGCTCCTGAACTCTAACGATTGGGTAAGCTGGAGCATTGCATACAATGGGTCATGGCTCTCAATTAGTAAGTCGACCGTCGAACAGAATCTGGGCACAAGGTCACAGCCACTCAACTCAGCATTCATTGTTGTACACTTACGGATTAACTTGCTATCCTAATTTCTTTATGAGCCCAATCTCTTGAGTAACAAGCAGTGACTGCCAGCAAAAGTGCCTTGGAACCCAAGGAGGCGAAATGAGGTTAAACGATTTGCCTCAGCCGCCAACTGACAAAAGTGGTTGGCCCTGGACTTTAGAGGACGAGAGTGAAATGCCTCTCTTGCCTGAGTATCCAAGAATTTCCATCATCACACCTTCCTATAATCAAGGTGGGTTTGTAGAAGAGACAATTCGCTCAGTGCTTCTACAAAATTATCCAGAGATCGAATACATAGTCATAGACGGCAACAGCAAAGATCAAACGCAGCTCGTTCTGGACAAATACAAATCTCATTTTGCTTTTTGCTCTTCTGAAGCGGATTCAGGCCAGTCCGAAGCGATTAATAAGGGGATGCGCCGTGCCACAGGAGCTCTGGTTGCGTGGTTAAATTCGGATGATTTCTATCTTCCAGGCACGCTAATGCGAGTTGCCAAAGCCTATTTGGAGACCGGTGCCGGTTTAATAGCAGGACCAGTAATAAATTTTCGCCACGGCGGAGAGGTTGAGCGTGTTATTTACCAGGACGGTTTGAATGTTGAATTTCTGGGCTCGTTTCACCAACCTGGAATTTTCTTTGACAGACAACTCTGGCTGAAGATAGGGGGAGTGGATGAGCAGTTGGATTATTGCATGGACCGTGATTTATTGTACCGAGCGCTGGCGCTCAGTTCTGTTGCGCATTTAAGCGAGCCCCTAGCTATGTTCAGGTTACATGAGCAATCAAAGTGTGAAAGAAGCGGCATTTTTGGCAACAAGCAGTTTGAACTAAGGCAGCGACTCGTGATGTTGAACGAAGACTATTTGACCCTGGACAGATACGGTAAAATCAGCGCAAAACAACGTCAGAATTTCGCAAGGCAATTGAGTCATTTAACGGGCTTAGCGCTTCAACGCATGGACTTGGCTTTTCTACCGGAGCTTTGGCAATTTGCCTTAGAAAAAAGGTTGGGCTCGGCTACGGCGCTATCTTTTTTTCAGCGCATCTGGTCGAAGATAAAAGATAGAGTCACCGTATCCGCTCACGAGGACGCCGATTAAGCGCCTTAACAATTGCTCTTACACTCACTGTGGCGATAACGCTAAAGGAACAGCAGTCTTTGCTCCCGGCTGGAAGATACAAGTGCAAACTCCTCTCGTCAAACCTATAGCCGTCCCCCCGGATTCCTCACAATCTTAAGGTAGTATTTGGATCATTCGAACTCTGATGGAGCTATTTCTCGTATGGATAAAAACAGTGGCAAACAAAAAAGACTAAGAAGAGCTATTTCAAAACTGGCTTTGATGAATAACACCTCTACTTTGAAGAAGGCAATCGGAGGCACAGGCACAGATACCCTCACTGGAGATGGCGGCCTCGGCGGCAACGGCGGCAGCGGCGGACTGCTATTTGGAAATGGCGGCGTCGGCGGAAATGGAGGCAGAGGCGGGTTCATCGGTCAAGGTGGCAATGGCGGCCGCGGCGGCATCGGTCCTGATGAATTAAATGGCGGGCTCGGAGGAAACGGCGGCCGTGGCGGCATCGGTCCTGAAGGTTAATATGGCGGCAGCGGCGAAATCAGCTCGCCCTAATTCCATCTAGTTTCCTGCAGGTTTTTAAAAGGCTCAAGAAGAATATTCAAAACTGTTCGATGACGAGTAATTATCTCGGCAGTGACGCCCATTCCGGCAGCAAAATAAATGCGTTTTCCCCGCGCATCCATATAGCTTCGCTCCGGCTCAATAGTGACACGGTAATACCCATTCAATTTGTCATTATCGCGAGGAGCCCATTCCACGTCTTTGACCAGGCCTTTGACGATACCGAAATCTTGAAAGGGGAAAGCTGTTAGTTTCAGTTTCACTTCTTGTCCACTGGAAACAAAGCCACGGTCTGAATTAGGCAAACGGGCTTCAACAACCAGAGGCGCACTCGAAGGCACTATCGTCATCAAAATTTCTTTCTGGCTGACGACATCGCCCTTGCCATGCTTTAGAGAAGTCACCACTCCATTTAGCGGAGCTCGCATTTCAGCCCGGTCATATTTGTATTGAGCCGCCGCAACTCCGGCCTTTGCCTGCTCAACGCGAGCGATCTGGTGCAAAACTTCATTGCTTTCCTGAGAAAGGAGAGCTTTTGCTTTCTCCAAAGCGGCATAGTAAGTAGATTCTGAAATAGACATATTTCGACGGCGCTCGCGAATGCGCATCGTCACTTCGGCAATTTCACCGGAGAGTCTCTCCACTTCGGAAGCAGCCTGGCTCAGGTCGGCTTTGGATTTGCTTTCAAACTCAGTCTGACTTGTTTTTGCTTTTGAGAGCAAATGCTCGGTTTTGACGATTTCATTTGAATTCGAGAGAATTGCAAGCTGTTGAGTTTCAACAGCTTTAATCGCATTCAAATAATCAAGCAACGACAGTGCACCAGCGTCCCTGGCTTCCTTCATTCTGGCAGCTTGCTCTTTAGTATGTTCAAGAATACTGTCATTGGTTTTCTTTTGCTGTTTGAGCACAAGCAACTGTTCTGCAAGAGAATTTGTTTCAACAATCAATCCGTTTTTTCGAGCAAGAAACTCGACTCGACGCTTTGCCAGAGTATCCTCACAAGCTTTCTTCTGAGCACTGACATTGCGCAGACGTTCCGTCAGCATCGACATATCGGAATCAATGGGCAGAAAAGCACTGCCTTTATCAAGCCGGTTTGGACTATTTTGGCTGATCGAAAGATCTGTTTGTGCTTCACGCCAGACCCTGTAAGTTTTATACACCTCGTTTATGGTCTGACTGACACTGTTGATGTCAACTTCAATAATCGGCAATTTAAGAGGGTCTTTAATGATAGCCCCAAGAGCCTCTTTCGCCTTTTGATGCTCGACAAGTTCAGACTCGGCAATTTCCAGATCTTGCTTGCTCTTGCTCAGCTCGGCTGCATAAGGAACCCGGTCCAGCGAGATCAGCTTTTCATCTTTTCTCACGAACTGCCCTTCCTTGACAAAGACATCCATGATCGCACCGTCAGCCACAGGTTGAATCTGCTTCAAATTACCCACAGGCACAATTTGACCGGGTGCCACAGCTATTTCCGGGACTCTGGCCAGAGCAGCCCAGACCAATATAAGCCCAATGAAAATTCCTGTAGCGTACAAAAGCGTGCAGGCGAGCCGCACCGGAGTATCATGCCTGTCTAAAGCATGAGTTGCTGCACTTCGTTGAGGCATATGCTCCAGGTCAACGAAGTCTGATGGTGACCGCTGCTGAATATCAGGCACTTAGAACCCTCTAGCTCTGTAGGCAAGCCGCTAAAAATCATCCATGATAAACGGCTTCAATTCTCTCAATGTAATACCCGTTCTGCCCGCAAACAAATAATGCCCGAAACAGCAAGCATTTCACTGAAGGCGTCCGCGCCACTCAAAAAACTCACAAATTTAAGCTATTCTACTTATATCTAAGGCGAAATATTCTGAGAAGTCTTTCCTTAGGGCGTCTGAGCAATTGTGGAGATCAATATAAATGACCGAAAATACAGGCAAGAAAAGGCGGCTCAGAAAAACAATCGCAAAATTGAAAACCTTGAATAGCACTCAGGGAATGAAAACCCCTCTGGGAGGTAATTTTTCGGTTTTACCTCCGGAAATCAACTCAGCACGAATCTTCAACGGGGCGGGTGCAGGACCGATGCAGTCCGCAGCCGCAGCCTGGGATGGACTGGCCTCAGAACTCGGTTCAGCTGCCGACTCCTTTAGCTCGACCGTTTCACAGCTGACGGCGGATCACTGGAAGGGAGATAAAGGCTGAGCTTTAGCGGAACTTCAAGCTGCTCAAAGCATAAATAGAATAATAGCTGGGTAAAATTAAGTGGTATCGGATAAGGTCATCTCGCTTGGCAGAAGATATAAGCGCCACCCCCATAGCCACGGACGGCTCAATTACCGTAACTCTCAAAGAGCTTTTGCAAGAGTTAAAATATCAGACATCCTGGCATCTAATCAACGACGCCTGGAAACGCCACTTGCTGGCAGAGCTGTTTAATAAGCACGGCATCGAAGTGTCAGAAGACGAAGTCTTCGAATACATGGACAAGTTCAGGGAAGAGAACGATCTTTATACCGAGGATGATATCAGTCGCTGGCTTGAAACAAACAAGTTGAGCGATGATGAATTTTATGAATATTGCCGACATGAATGCAGGCTGAAAGCTCTGAAAGCCGGTTTATTTCCCGAAGAAAAACTTGCACAATATTTTGCAGGCAGTAAACTCAAGCTCGACACTGTGGAGCTTTATCACCTGATCACACCTACTCAAGATATGGCCGAAGAAATTCTAGCGCAGATCAAAGAAGGTGCCGATTTTTTTTCCATGGCTAAAAGATTCAGCACTGAGAAAGAAACGAAACACGCTTGTGGATACATGGGTAGAGTATCGCGCTGCCAATTGAGAGCAGAGATCGAAGCGGCGGTGTTCGGAGCAAAGCAGGGTGATGTTGTCGGTCCGTTTAAAGGCACCCGCGGTTATCACCTTTATCTTGTCGATGAACTGTGTCCTGCTAAACTCGACGCGCAAAACAAAGAGCTAATCAAGGACGAATTGTTCAGCATATTTTTTAAAAGCATTCTTGACGGAAGAGCCCTTTCTTACCCAGGGCTTGAATCATGAGCGAAGCGGAGATTCTGAAGATAAGCAGTCAGGTTCAACTTGGCAGTTTATTTCAGGTTCTTAACGACAATGAATTCAACGCGCTTATTTCAAATGCAGAAATTCTATTAGTCAGCTTCGGCTCGACGGTTTTTCATGCAGGCGATAAACCGGAGCATCTATACGTGCTCTTATCAGGTAAGCTGCGACTGACTCAAAAGATTGAAGGCAAAGACGAAACCATATTGTCCTTAAATCACTGCGGAGAAGTTTTCGGTAGTTTAGAAGCTGAGCTCAGCGCAGATTACACGGCTCGAGCCTCCGCTGATTCGCAGCTATTGAAAATCGCAAATAAAAACCTGGACAAGCTTCTATCTGCAAATGCAGAATTCAAAGCAATGATAGAACGTAACCTGCAGTTGATTGGCTGGCAGCAGACGCTCCAACAAACAGGTCATTTTGAAAACATCTCACCGGAGAGCCTGAGAATTCTTTTAAACCGCGCCGAGCGCATAAAACTGGCTAGCGGCGCAAGCGCTCAAAAATCCTGGATGGGCGCAGGTGAACTTGCACTGCTTCTCTCCGGCTCTATGGAATGCCCTGATGGTGAAGCCATTGTCGCAGGTCAATATTTGTACGAAGCAAAGTCGCAAGGAACAGACTATTCAAGCGAGCAGCTGCCGAAAGCAAAAAGCACTTGCGAGATCCTTTACGTAGACGGTACACGCTTGGCTTCGTTATTTCAGGACTTTATAGGACTTGAAAGCGAGCTGGCACTTTACAAAAAACGCATCTCTAAGAAACGCGATGCCAACCTTTCCCGGCAAACAGTAAGAATGCAACTGATTAATAAACTGCCCGCAGTTCAACAGCAAGCAGCAGCTCAAACGCAGGCAAAAGCGGAAACTTTGCTCAGCAAAGTACGCAAAAAGCTGGGATACTACCCGATTCTTTTCCAGCAAAATGCGATGGATTGCGGTTCCACCTGTCTGGCTATGGTTTCACTCTATTACGGACAGCGGGTGGATTTAAATAAAATTCGCGAACTGGCCAATGTGGGGGCGCAGGGCACCAGCCTGTATGCGCTCGCCGAAGCGGCTGAAGCTCTCGGTTTTATGTCCAGGGGTTTGTCTGCCACCTATGAAGGGCTTTGCCAGTCGAAATTACCACTAATATGTTTTTGGAAAAACGAACACTTCGTGGTGCTATATGAGATACATAAGACCCATGCAATCGTGGGTGATCCGGCTGAAGGACTTAGAAAGATATCGGCAACCGATTTCGCTAGAGACTTCTCAGACTTTGTTCTTGAACTGGCACCGACTCAGCAATTCGGAACTGCAGCCAAACAGCAAGACCTTCTCAAACGTCTTTTGCCATTTGTACTTCCTTACAAATGGTCGTTAGTAAACGTTTTTGTTGCGACCTTGCTCTATCAAACATTGATGCTTATCATTCCACTTTTCACGCAAGCGATTGTAGACAAAGTGGTGGTGCATCAAAGCATTTCACTGCTTAACACAATGACGCTGGGAATGGCTATCTTCGCCTGTTTCGAGACGATCATCGTCTTTATCCGCGGCTATGTGCAATCTTACCTGGCTATAAGACTCGACCAGAATCTTATCATTCAGTTTTATCGGCATCTGCTCAGCTTACCTTACAAATTCTTCGAAGATAGAACCATCGGCGATATCATGGCTCGTTTCGGCGAAAATCAGAGGCTTCGAGATTTTCTCGCCAGCTCGGGAATTACGGTCATTCTTGATGTTGTAGTTGCGATTATCTACACAGCCGTAATTTTCTCTTACAACAGCAGCTTTGCTCTGGCAATGGTCTTGTACCTTAGCGTTTTCACGCTCCTGGTAATAATATACACACCGATTCTGAGGCAATTAGGTCGCACGGTTTTTAATCGCTATGCAGAGAGCCAATCCTTCCTAATAGAATCGATAAGAAGTATTCAACTGATTAAAGGTTCTGCCGCCGAGCACAAAACCCGCTGGAAGTGGGAGCTCCTGCTGGCAGAACAGCTTGAAGCCCGCTTTAAGGAGCTGCTCGCGAATAACACTGTTCAGTCGCTGTCTAGAGTAGTTCAAATGGCTGGACAAATTGCCTTGCTTTATCTAGGTGCAAGTCTTGTGGTCAAAGGACAACTGACAATCGGACAACTCATGGCACTGAACATGATGGTCGGGATGGTGGCGCAGCCGGTAATGCGCATTGTCGAAATGTGGAGCAGCTTGCAGGACGTTAACGTGGCGCTTGAACGTCTATGCGACGTTCTCGATCACGATCCGGAAGAAGCCGACGGCTCCGGAAAAATTATCGTCGACGGCATCAAAGGACAGATTCGATTAGAAAACGTCACTTTCCGCTACAGCGCCAACTCTGCCACAAACGCGCTGGATAATATCAGTTTCGAAATTCCAGCCGGGAAAATGGCGGCATTCGTAGGACGCAGCGGTTGCGGGAAAAGTACCCTCTTAAAGCTGCTGCAGGGTCTCTATGTTCCAAACAGCGGAAAAGTTCTAATTGACGGCATAGATCTCTCCCGGATTTCACTGTCACGGTTTCGGCAACAAACCGGTGTTGTATCTCAAAACGAATATCTTTTTCGAGGCACAGTACGTGAAAATCTGCTTTTCAACAAACAATCCGCCTCTATGCAAGAGCTGGTCGAAGCCGCAAGCATAGCCGGTATTCACGATACAATCATGGCAATGCCCATGGGTTACGAGAGCCAGCTGAGCGAGGGAGGATTCAATCTTTCCGGAGGGCAAAGACAACGAATGGCTATCGCCCGAGCAATTCTCCACCATCCGGCGATTTTACTTTTCGACGAGGCAACCAGCGCTCTGGATACTGAATCTGAACGGCAGGTTCAGGCGAGTATGGAACAGATTCGAAAAGACCGCACCATGATCGTTGTCGCACATCGACTATCAACAGTCAAAGATGCCGACATAATTTTCGTGATGGACCGCGGACAAATTGTTGAATCAGGTACACACGAGTCGCTTATCAAAGCGCACGGACTTTACTATTACCTTTGCACACAACAACTGAGTGCTTGAGACAGGCTGAAGCATAACTATAGACCAAGCTCTGTTAAGCCTGGAAATTCATCGGGCCGTCGACCAGCCGGCCAGTGAAACTTACGTTCAGACTCTGCGATCGGCAAATCGTTGATGCTTGCGAATCGTCTTTTCATCAAACCATCTTTATCAAATTCCCAGTTCTCGTTTCCATATGACCGAAAGTGGTTTCCGGAATCGTCGTGCCACTCATAGGCGAAGCGCACGGCTATGCGATTGCCGTCGAAAGACCAGAGCTCTTTGATCAGCCTGTAATCCAACTCCCGGGTCCACTTACGCTGCAGAAATGCCAGTATCTCTTCTCTGCCGCTTAAAAACTCAGAGCGATTTCTCCAGCGAGAATCAGATGAATAAGCAGCCGCGACACGTTCAGGGTCTCTGGAATTCCAGGCGTCTTCCGCCAGGCGAACTTTCTGAATTGCTGTTTGCCTGCTAAATGGCGGTAGTGGAAGATGGAGAGTCATAGACTAATCCTGAAACCGTTCACCGGACTTATTCTTCACTTTCTAAAGACAAGGTACCAAAAATTCACTAATTTCAGCTAGACTGCCATGGGAAAACCACCACTAGCCCAGAAGCAAATTCTCTGAAATCGGCGCCCCGCTTATCATTACGGGATCGCCCTCTTAGCAACCTTGTCATAAAAATTTCACATCTGTCTAATAGCCTTTCATCAAGGCACGCTATCAACTCGGACCGAAAAAAACCAAGCATGACTGCCGTGTCATGTGCGGTTGACTGCCCGTCGGTGGCTGCGACTTCAGTTCGTATGGTGTGAAAATGGTTCAAGATAATCCCAGAGACCCTAAGGGCGACTCTCCAGAGACTCGTTCGCCCAGCCCCTTTGCCGAAAAGAGCGCTGACAGCGCCCAGATCTGGCCGACTAACAAAGCAGAGGCTGACAGCCAGAGAGATCTGCTGAATCGCTATGCCAAAAGCTCGGACAGCAGCGCGCTCAAACTACCTTTACTTGCAGATCTCACACTGCAGAAGGCGGACACAGCGCCCAAAGCGACAGAAAAGGTCACAGCAGCAGAGGCAACGCCGGATGGAGCGAAATTTTCAAGAAACGCCGACTATACGTTGGCGAAACTGACTCGCAAAGACGGAAGTACAGTCGAAATAAATTACCAGGACGGCAAAAAGAACCAGATTATCGACACCAGCAAGGATGGCAGTTCAAGGACCATTTATACATTAAACCCCAAAGGCGGCTGGGATGCGGACAAGCAAACTAAAGACGCCGGCGGAAGCTTTCAATCGGACAAGAAATCGGGAATCAAATACCGCGACATCAATATTGACGACAACGGTATCACTAAGGCTGTCGATATGGTCGGATTCAACCATGTCACCATGCCGGACGGTACGCAGCTGAATCCTGGAGCCAGATATACTTTCGATGAGAAGGGACGCATTGCATCAATTGGTTATATGCCCGGCGAAAATCGCAACGTCCGCTTGCACTATGATGCCAATAATAAGATTGATCGCGTCGAAACTCTGGACGACGAAGGCAAGCTGCAGCAAACCCGCAGCAAAACAGCCGAAGGCGAATGGACAGTCACTACGCGCGGCAGCAGCGCCGGCACGAAATGGCAGGGCGATATCGAAGTCACTAAAGAAGGAACTTTTAAGCAACGCGACAGCAAAGACAGAGCGGCCGGAGTATGGGATGTTATAACACCGTTTGAACAATTCAAAGAAAGGCAAAGTCCGGACGGCAGGCAAATCAGCAGATCCTATAAAAACGGTAAAGAAATAGATTATGTCAAAGCCGAAAACGGCGAAGAACGTATCACTAAACTAACTCGAGGCAAAGAATCAAGAGAGTTTCGCTACGACGCCCAGGGGAAATTGCTGGAGCTGACTGATACCACCGCAAGCGGCAGGCAAACTCTAAGAACAGAAGAGATGCTCGCGAGTATCGACCCATCAGGGGCTACAACACTGACCCGAGCAGATGGTTCCAAAATAAGCAAAAAAGCTGATTTCAGCAGCGAAGAGCAAGACAAAGACGGCAACATAAGCAGAGTCGGCACAAAAGACGGCAGGTCACGTTCGTTTGACTACGAAATGGTCAACAACCAGAAGCTGCTCGTAAGAATCACCGATAGCAAGCCGGATCCCAAAGGCGGGCAAAGCTCGGAAGTCTTAAACCGAAAGAAAAATCCGGACGGAAATTACACCAATGAATTCTTCGCAGTCCTGGCAGGCGGCAAAGAGAAAGTTGCACGCTCGGTCGAAGTATTGTCCAACGGTGACTACAAATACAATACCGCAGACGGCAAAGAACAAATCGCCAAAGTAAGCGACAGCAATCGCAGCAGCGGCTTCTCCGGTGGAGTTCTGGAAGCTCGTGAAAGATTGTTGGCGTCTCTTGACGGACAACTCGATGCTGCACGCAAAAGCAGACTCGAAACGATGATGAAAGAGTTCGAAAAACGAGCGGAAACTGCTGTTGAAAGGCAATCAATTGCAGGCGGCAACAAAGATGCGATCACCGAAAAATGGGAAAAGAAGATCGCAAAAACCTACGACCATCTGGCTCAAATGATGGAAGAGAATCCTTCAACTGCCGTTTACAACCAAGCAATGCGCGCCAAGCTGGTCGAGAACTTCCTCTGGATCTCCGCTGACACGACAAGAGGCGCTCAGGACGTAGGCAACTGCTGGGAACTCAGCGGCAGAAACCTTACAGGTATGCAGAACAATCCTGATTCAATGGCTCGCATGCTGAAGGAAGTCAGCCTTACAGGTACATTCACGGCAGTGCATGGCGGTATGAAGAGCAAAGACTCGCTAGATCGACGCAAAGGCGACCTCGACGCTGCCAAGAAATTCACCATTCCCAAGAACATGCTGCAACTCGACCGAGTAAACGCCGGATGGTCTATAGACAAACCAAATGATAGTTACTGGCAAGGCGGCATCGGCACGATGCCGAGCACCCCTGTCGGCTACATTCTGGACAATGTGCTTGGATACATGGGCGGGCGGAAAAGTCATGCTCAGCTTGACGGCGGTACCTGGGAAAGCTTCCCCTCACCATCGGGAAACACCCGCGAGGGATGGTATCATGGCATCAATGAACTCATGTACATGGCTACCGGCGAACGCACCGCCAAACCGGTAAGAGTGGCATCAAACGACATAACGGACGGCGACATCAGAAACCTGACCGACAAGCGATTGCAAAAGCAATTACTGGAAAATGGCGGAGCGCTGCTTCTTGGACCAGGTCACATGTTTGCAGTAAAGCTTGTCAAAAACGCGGGCGAATGGCAAATAGTAACAGACAACCAGTGGGGAACCGGAGGCGATCAGGTAATTGGAAGAGTGACTGATCTCCGCTCATGGAATGTGCAAACAACAAGAGTTAAGTACAAAAACAATAATAAAAATCTTGCCTAGAGGAATTTCCCGTGACCAATCCAGAGCAGATTCAGCAAGAATCCACGGATTCCAAAACAAAGCCTGAAGCGCCAAGTTTTGAAATTTTCGGCGAAAAATTCCTGAGTGAAGTCTACGGAAATACTCAAGCTAGCGCCACTGATGCCACGGATAAAGGACGGGCTCCCAAAATGAAAACAGAAAACAACAGCAGCGCCGCTCTGGAAAAGGAGGGTAATGTTGAATCACTAAAGCTGCCGTCAGGCTTTTCCAAAGCCAGCCACGATAAGCGCGAGAATTTTGTGCAGTTCAACTCCGATACTAATAAAGATACGAAAGTCTGTTATCAGCGAAGAAGCGATTTTTCAGCAGATGACGAGGACACCCAAAGAATCAATGATGTTTTGAAAAAAGCACCGCACAAACTAGACGAGCAAGAAACGCTTGACGTCATGCCGATGATGATGCCGGGTCGCCCGTGGGGCACCGGAAATTATACGGACCTCTCACTGCGCAGTGCGGACATTGACGGCAGACGCGTGCTTGTTGCAGATTTTAAGTTTAACGATCAGGACAAGCGAGTGCATCTGATCATGGCGAATCAGGAGAGCAGCAAGCACCAGATTGAAAACATCTGGATTGAAGGTCCTTCGAAAGACTTCGAGAAAGCAAACAAATCCGCTCTGGATTCGCTTGAGCAAATCAAATGGTCCAAAAAAAGCTAATCACAAGTCGGCGATAAAATTCAGATTGCCGGAACTATTTTTTAAGGCTTTCCGGCCGGCGCTATTTTGATATCGGCATTTTCAATACGATAACAGTGCATGGCGCTTCATCGACAATTTCATCGGCGACACTGCCAAACCAGATACGGCTGAAACCATGCCTTGCATGACTTGGAACGATCGCTTGATCTGCAGCGATTTGCTTGCAGACTTTGGCTATTACATCTGCGGCTTCACCGGAAAGGATTTCCGTGCTCGCGCTAATTCCAAGTTTGTTCTTGAGTACAGTTGCCATATCATTGAGCACGCCTTGCTCTTCAGCTTTCTCCTCAGCAACCACATCAGGAATTCCAGCCACAGGAGCATCTGCAAAGCCAGGCACTATTACATGAACCAGGTGAAACTCAGAATCAGCGTCGTACTTCGATTTCAATATAAACTCGAGCGCCGAGTCTGCACTTTGCTTTCCATCGATTGCTACGACAATTTTCATAATTCATACCTGCTAACTAACCAGGACACCAATTATGTCACCCCCGGCAAATTCTCACATACCGCTAGTTGATGAATCATTTCCGGCTGACATCATCCTTTCGAAGGAATGAATGCAATGCCCGAGGGGATTCTCAGTCATGCCACCAATTTTTCACAAAACTCTCCTAATATTAAATCACCAGCCCAATCAACCCGATCAAAAGAAAGAGCCGCAGATTTATTCTGCGGCTCTTTCTTAGCCGTCCTCGGCACAATCATAAAACTGAAGTTCAAATCGACAGCCCACCGAGCGAACCCGGTGAGCTGTGATTGCAACACTGCTTTAACAGTTGCTAGACCGACTTAATTTCAACCTTCTTGCTTTCTTTAATTGCATTTTTGTTCTTTGGTAGAACAATTCTCAAAACGCCGTTTTTATAGGTAGCTTCGACATTGTCTTTTTCCACCTCGCAAGGAAGAGGTATCACACGATGGAAGCTGCCGAAACTCCTCTCGGAGCGATAATAGCCTTTTTCTTTTTCTTCCTTTTCTTCCTTCTTCTCGCCGCTGATAATTAGGGAATCAGGAGTTACAGTAACTTCTATGTCTTTTTGCTCGATTCCCGGCACCTCAGCGCTCAGAACAATTTGAGTTTCATTGTCTTTAAGATCGAGCCTGATTTGAAAATCACCGAAGAGCGGTTCAACAAACTTCGGGCGCCACATTTCAACACCGTGCGCAAAATTTTCAAATAGCTGATTCATATCGCGCTGCAAGAGTTGAAATGGATAAGGATGCATCTCGCGTTTTGTCGGCGTTGATGATGTTTTAAGCGGCTCTTTTTCCTTGACTGAGCTTGTCTCTTTCATAATCTTTACCCTCACAAAAATTTTGAATGGCGGTCTTGACCAAAAAGTTAGACTAGGATCCTTTAACAGGAACTGATTTCGCTTCAGCCTTTGCTTGTTTTAGCTTGGGCAGAGTTATATTCAGTACGCCGTTTTTAAACAAGGCTTCGACTTTTTCGCTGTCTATATCGTAGGGCAGCGGCAATGTGCGGTTAAACTCGCCATATCGGCGTTCCATTCGATAGTAGCCCTTCAAATCCTCGACTTTTTCCTCTTTCTTCTCACCCCTTATCATGAGCAATCCTTCGCATACGGAAACTTCCAGGTCTTTCTCATTCATACCTGGAACTTCAACCGACACAATCAGTTCGTTTTTCGTTTCTTTCAAATCGAGCTTAGGATTGAACTGACTTAACTGTTCATCCTCGAAAATCGGAAAGCCTGAGCGCTCCATACCTCTGGAGAATTCCTCAAGTAAGCGATTCATTTCTCGCTGAAGACCATAAATACCTGGATAATCGCTTTCATGAGTAACCGGTACGCGCCGTGCTCCCCAATGCCATGGAAGCAAATTTTTCATAAGATTCTCCTTTATCAAAAGAAGTTCTACAGGGATGCCTGTCTTATTGATTAAATTCTTTCACTCACTGCAAATGTATTTAATTCCCTGAAAGAATGATTGTCTTCAGCCTGAAGAATGAGAAAGCCGCAACAGCTAATTTTCAGGCATATTCCAGAGAGATAAAATCTCGAGTCCCACTGCTGTCCGGCAAGAAACTAACGTCACAATCCTTAGCCTGAAAAGCGAAAACACAGTTCAAATATTCTGTTGATAAAGCCCGAAAGAAGTTGAAAAGAACATATACTGAACTTACACTCAAGAGCCGGAAACCAAGCCATATCGAGTCTGCATCGACTTCAAATCCATGTACAAATTTTCAAACAAACAAGCAATTATTCTTTCGTTTTTATTCATGCTTTGCCAGAGAGCTTTCGCATCCGAAGCCATTTTCAACCCTCTTTTTGAAGAAGGCAAGAAAAATGTCGACAAGCTCCACAACTATGCCGAAGGCGAAAAATTGCTGGAAATGGCAATGCAAAACTCAGAGCATTTGAAGCCTGATTCTCAAGAAATGCTGGGACTCTATACGGAACTCGGACAGGCTTATGCATGCACAGGAAAAGTTGATAAAGCCGAAACACTGCTCAAGAAATGCATGGAAATTCGGGAGAAAAGCAAGAAGAAAGATGACATGCTGCTTTTCCAAACAGTCATGCAACTTGGCACCGTTTACCGCAGGCAAGACAAGTTCGCGGAATCCGAACAGCTTTACAAACGTGGAATGACCATGTTTGAAGGTAAGGGTCCAATCAAATCATTGCTGCAAGCACTGGTAATGTACGCGCTCGGCACTCTATATTTAGATATGGAAAAGAACTCCGAAGCAGAGGTTCTACTAAAACAAGCACTGGTTCTTAGAAAAGAATCATTCCTGAAAGGCTCGTTTCCGGAAAGCAACGTTTTTGAGTCACTTGGAAGAGCGCTATATCAGCAGGGAAAATTAGACGAGGCTGAAGCCAAATTCAAAGAAGCAATCGACTTATTGAAAAAGAAAGAAGGAAGCGAACGCGATCTTGCTTTCATTGAAGGAAATCTCGCTGCCGTATATGTCGATCAGAATAAAACCGGCAAAGCACGCGAGTTATTGAAAGACTCTCTAAAAAAACTGGAAAAGAGCGATGGACCGGAAAGCAGTAACGTGGCTACTGTTTATTCCAGATTGTCTGAACTCGCAATTGCTGAAGACCGATACGAAGAAGCAGACGGATATGTTCGCAAAGCCCTCTCGATACACGAAAAGCTCTCAGGACCGAATCATACTAGCGTTGCGTATGATCTGGCAAAGCTTATCGACATCTACAGAAATCAGGGCAAATATGCGGAGGCAGATGCACAGGCGCTTCGTTGCACTCAAATCTTCATCAAAGCCTTGGGTCCGGAGTCGGAAGCAGCAGCTGAATCAATGATGAAGCATGCCTGGGTAGATTGCGATCAAGGACAGTTCGATCAGGCAGAAAAGCTGAGCAAGGAAGCCATCAGAATCTTTATCAAAAAAGACGGTCCGACTTCCCACAACCTTCCGGCAGCGTACAGACAACTGGCGCTGATTGAACTTGGACTGAAAAATAATAAGGAATCCGAGCGCCTGCTCCTGGAAGCTATAGATATTTTGTCGAAAGACAAAGCGCCCAATCCCATAATTCTCGGTTATGTCTACACCGAACTTGCAAATTTATACAGGGCTCAAGGGGATCTGAGTCGAACAGAAGAGTACTCGAAAAATGCACTCGCCATGCAAGAGAAATCTTATGGTCCCGAGCACCCGCGGCTTCTTGGAGAATTGAAACAGCTGGCTGCTCTTTACCAGCAAGAAAACCGAAAAACAGAAGCAGATGCCATGAATACTCGTATTGCCGGAATTTACGCAAAGCACCCCGAGTTGAAGAAAGTCTTAGAGGCACAAACGAAATCAATGCCGATTCAGACTACAAGCACTGTTGAAACTCGTCCGGTCAGAGAGAAATGGGCGCTGGTAGTAGGCATAAGCAATTTTGCCGACCCCTCTATAAACCTGAAATACGCAGCTAAGGATGCCATCGATTTTTCCAATTACTTGCTGAAGGATGCTAATTTTGCAGCCGATCATGTAAAAGTACTGACGGATAAAGACGCCGGCAGAGACAATATCGTCAAACAACTCGGTGACGCCTGGTTAGGTCGCCGAGCAGCCCCGGACGATCTTGTCGTAATTTACTTCTCCAGCCACGGCAGCGTCTCGAAAAACGAAGCTGGCGGAGTCAACTTCCTGGTGGCATACGACACAAAGCCGGACGCCTTGCTGAGCACCGGCATACCGATGCAGTGGCTTTCCCAGATGATTAAAGAGCAGGTACACAGCAACCGCGTGGTGCTGCTCATGGATGTATGCCACAGCGGCTCCAGCACTGGTGAAAAGGGTCTCGTTCGAGACAACAATTTCAACGTGGCGCAAATTCCGATCGGAGAAGGGCAAGCTATTGTTTGCTCGTCTGCACCCGAACAGGTTTCCTGGGAATCAAAAAATTATGCAAACAGCGTCTTTACACATCGATTGATTGAAGGGCTCAAGCAGAATAATTCACAAGCAGATCTGAATCAGGCTTTCACTTATTTGCGCGATCAAGTTGAAGCCGAGGTACTTCGAGATCGAGGCAGCCTGCAAACCCCTATACTGTTCAGCAAATCATGGAAAGGCGAAGCACCGGTCCTCTCGGTCAAAACAACGAAATAACCGGATCAATTTGCCGACGACGGCTCTAGATTGTCATCATCCAAAATTTGCAAATTGGAAACGTCAAAGGGCAATAGCCCGTCGGCATATTTTTCAATTTTGCCGCGCTTAGTAATGCGGAATTCGACTTTAGATTTTTTGCTTTTTTCATCATAACCATTAGAGGCTCGGGCTTCGCCATTAAAGAAAGATTCGGCACGCTCAAACTGAGCATCAGCCAGCCACTCACCGTTCTTGCGAATATATCCCCATTGAGGCTTATCATCCTTTGTGATCGCGACTGCCGCAAAACCTTCTGAAAACGGCAAGGCATCATAAAATTTGGCAGGAATGACATAATTGCCGTTCAGATCTATATAACCCCATTTGCCAAGGTAGTCGAGTACCGCAGCCAGACCCTGCGAGTAAGATTGCACTTCCATGTAGGTCGCTTTAACTTGCATTTTGCCTTTGCTGTCGATAAAACCCCATCGCCTGCGGCGCTGGCTGTTATCCCTCACACAAACCTGCGCGCGTTTCTCCACAAAAGGAAAAGCTTCAATAAAATTGGGCGGAATCACAAACTTACCCCGGTGGTCAATGAAACCGCAGCAGGGAGTAAGATCCGCAGCATTAGCTTTTCCGTTATATACAGGCGCCAGCCCTTCCGCAAAAATGCAATTTTCCAGTTGCTGCGGCTTTTGCACCCCGACGCCGCTGGCGGTTTCAGTTACATAAAACAGAAAGGGAATAGCTTGTTTGCCTTTCTTGTCGATAAAACCGACTTTGTGACTGTGCGCATCGAGAATGCAGGCCAGTCCCTCGGAAAATGGACCGGCATATTCTCGATTAGCATCGGGGGCAATCACAATTTTTCCGCTCTCATCAATATATTCATTGCCCTGAATCTTGTCTTTGGACTTCAGCAAAATGCGCGCCATGCCATCACTAAATCGACCGGCGGCCGCAACATCAGACTCACTGATTTTTGTTTTTACATGAACCCGATAATTAGAATCGCAATAAACAAGCTTTTCTCGAAAGAAATAAGGCAGCCAGTTTGCCGAGAGCCGGGGATTTCGATCTTTCGATCGTAATGCCGGATGCACTTCATCCACAGGAGCCGGACTGAGAGGAGTTGCTTCCTTTTCAGGCTTAGCAGGCGCAAAAACGGTTTTCAAAGAACCCAGTTCTGTTTTCAAGCAGAAATAGATTCCGCCAAAAATAAGCAAGGCCAAAATAAAGAGGCCAAGAACAAGAGCTCGAGTCCTTTTGCTCTTCTCTCGCGCCTTCTTTTCCTTATCGAAAGGATTTGCTGACAAGTCCATTCCCCGAAACGGCTCAAAACCACGACTCTTAAAGCCTTGCGTAAATATACATGGTAATTACAAATTCGGGCAAGCAAGCCGAAGATTCGCAAAAGAGCTTCTACCTGGCAGAGCTCCAGACTATTTGAATGCTGTTTGCTTGCGGAGGAGCGCCCGGCATCGAGAAAATCGAGGCAAGCCGGTCTCCGCTTTCCGCGCTGATTGATGACATTCCGGAAGTCGCAGTTTCCATTTTTAGCTTCCAGCCGTTTGAGGAAAACCAGTTTTTGTAAAAGGCAATGGTTTTACCCGGTGCGTCTGAGGTTTTCAAAGTAATTGACTTTGATGCTCCATGTTCTTTATCACCAGTTTCTAGAAACTGAGAGATTTCCGAACCAGGATATTGCGGAAACGGAATTTCCGAAGGGTACTTTGCATTTGCCCCGCTCTCAAGTTTCAAGATCGGACCGCTGCCTGGATTGGCTTTGGCGGGAGCGCTGCCGCTATTATTATGAGAAGCGGAATCGCCGTTATTTAAACTGCAAGAACTGAGAAAGGCAAGCACGAAAACAAGAGCCAAAAGAGCCGAGCATCGACTTCTCATATCCTGCGATTTCTCCCACTTAGCGACAAGCTTCAATCAGCTCTTAAAGGAAACTCTAAATCAGCTTCCAGCGCTTGCTCCCGAGCTTTGCTGATCGCCGGAATCAGCAGGCTGTTGCAAGCGAATCAAAGCCATGTTTTGAGTGTTATCAGGCCCATAGTGAACCAGAACCTGGCTGTCGTCCTTAACTAAATCGGGCAAGCTGGTATCAAATACGGTGTTATTGTTTTCACCAATCGTCCATGATATACGTTGAGTTTTCTTGTCCAGAGTACCGTAGACTTGAGATCGTTCGTTGGTCAGCTGATTCAGGTAATTGCCACGCACGGCGCCGTCGGGATTAATCGCAAGTTGAAGCATCATGTTTGATTGCTTCTGCCCCGGCTCAGCCAGGGCAAAAACACCAAGCGGAGCCCATTGCGTATTTTGCTGAGTGTTTCCCTGCGCCGAATAATCAGGCGCTGTCGGAGGATAAGAACCGTCGCCCGAAGGCACTTGACTTGCCGACGGCATGCTCAGACTCTGCCCAGCGAGTTGCTGTGCTTGATTGTAATATTGCTGAGCCGTGCCTGAAGGAACACCATTTATGTACACGTTGTCGCCTTCATAAGTGATGTTGGAAGTGCTGACCGGCGCCACTGCAGTCGATGACTTGCTTGAACCGGCAATTTCAGCGCCCATTAAACCCATGCCCAGGAAGGTAGTTAAAGAGCTGATTCCCATGCAAGTCCACATGCTGGCTTCCGACCAGCCCGGGCAACCCCAGCAGCCGGGATAACCCCAGTAGCCGTGATAAGCATTAGAACCGGCCCAACCATGCGCATAACCGCTGGCATATGGATGAGCGCCGTATCCGCCATAAGCACCGTAACCACCATAACGATTCACGTTGTAGTTATTGGTGTTGCTGAATGAGTTGGAGCGATTGATATTGTTGTTATTGAAAGAATTTCGAATATTGTTGCCCTGGTCATGCAACTGATTCTGGTTCATATTGACAGGATGATTATTTTTGAAACCGGAAAGTCCGCCAAAACCGCCGTCGCCGGCTTGATGATTGCCGAAGTCCGGTCTTGAAGAAATCGGCTGCTGCGGTCGATTTCCCTGGCCGCCGAATCCCTGCCCGCCAAAGTTGCGATCACCTTGCCCGCCGAATCCCTGCCCGCCGAAGTTGCGATCACCTTGTCCGCCGAAATTGCGATCACCCTGACCGCCCATGCCGGAACGTTGCCCACCGCCGAAACCGGAGTGCGAACCCTGACCGCTCAATCCGCCAAAGCCGCCACCGCCGAATTCGTGTGAGCCCATGCTGCCGCCGAAACCGCCACCGTTAAATTCGCGTCCGCCGCCACCGGCAAAACCACCACTGCGACCGGATCCAAAACCACTGAAGCTGCGACCGCCGCCACCGAATCCGGAACTGCCGAAACTGCGGCCGGCACCGCCGAATCCGCCGCCAAAACTTCGACCGCCACCGCCGAATCCACCGCGGGCGAAAGTCGGCGTAGCCAGGACCGAACTGACAATTACTGTCAATATTATTTGAGTAGGCTTATTTATCACTTTCAATACCTTTGCTAGTTGGAGTGTCCAGGCCGATTACTTGACGCGATGAACTTTCAAGGGCAAGGTATCGTTGAAACCGACTCCATTTACACTGCGATTTGTTGATTGAAAGGAAAAATTGTCTTTGTCGGTGATCGTGATTGTATTTGTAGCTGACGAACTGCTGCCGTCACGTTCGATGCCGCTTGCATCCACCAACCACTGCTTGTCTTTTTTGACCCAATTGCCCCAGCCGAAGCCGCCGTTAGAATCAAAATGCCAGGATATGGGCTGCTCGCTTCGAGGATCCCAGCCAATCACCTGTCGGCTTTCAAGAACCGGAGAATCAGCCGCTTTTTTGAGCTCGTATTTACAAGTTATAAAATTTTTGTTGGCAGCCCAATCAGCTTTCATCTGCACTGAACCACCGGCATTTTCTGC
>JAIEPM010000281.1 GCA_019748395.1 Candidatus Obscuribacterales bacterium | reverse complement strand
TGATGAGTGAAGTTCCGGATCTGCCGACTCAGGCAGAAAGAAAATTGCCGCAAAAAACTCCAGAAGAAATAACCGTACGTTATCGCCCGCTGGTAGAACTTGAACGCTGGCTTGCACAGCGAGTGGAAGATAGAACCGATCGGAAAACAGCCTATGTGACGCTGGTCGCAGTAGTTTTCACGATGTTCGTAGTCCCGATTGTGACCTTCCTGCTCGGCTACCTCATCCAGAGCATCAATGCCATGGCGGGCGCTTCGACCTTGAGTGCCGCGCAAAGCGCAGCCGCTAATTTCTCCCTGCTTTACCAGTCATTTTTCACGCTACTCGGCATTGGCGCCGTCGGCACAGCTATTTATACAAGCCTGCCGACACATCTCAGATTGAGCAAAGATGGTGTCAGACTTCTATGGAGACATGCCCTGCTAAATCGCGATGGAAAGCTGATCAGATGGCCGGAAATAAGCAAGCTTGGACTGGACCTGCCCGGAGGAAAGACATCTCCACTTGATCACGTATTGCGTTTCAATTTCGGCAAAAACAAAGCTTTGAAGCTCAGACTTGGGTGCATACCAAGCGTGGAAGAAAGAGCAAAGCTCCTTGACGCGGTTGAAATCTGGTCTCCGGAGTTGAACAGGGACGCCGCCGCGGTTCAGGCTCTAGAGCTTCCCCCGGACTACAGTTATACGGAACTCTGGCTGCAGGCACTATCAGGACCGCCCAAGCGAGAGCGCCTGACGCCCCTAGAGCATAAGGCAAGTCTCAGAGAATCTCGCTACACTGTCGACAGGCAACTCGGAGTAGGAGGACAGGGCACGGCATATCTTGCCTACGACCGCGAGCTCGAAGACACAGTAGTTCTGAAAGAATTCATTTTGCCTGTATTCGTAGATGTGAACATACGCCGACAGAGTCTTGAAAGTTTTGAGAAAGAAGCCCGAATTCTCAGGCAATTGGATCATAACCAGATTGTCAAACTAATTGATTTTTTTGTCGAAGACCACAGAGGCTATCTCGTTCTTGAGCACATAGACGGCTCATCTTTGCGCGAAAAGGTATTAAAATCCGGGGCCTTGCCGGAATCGGAAGTCAGAAATCTGGCTTTGCAAATGTGCAAAATGCAGAGCTATCTGCACAACCTGACACCGCCTGTGGTGCACCGCGATTTCACTCCCGACAATTTAATCCTCCGTAAAGATGGAACTTTAAAGCTCGTAGACTTTAACGTCGCACAGCAGAAAGATTCAACCGCAACAGGTACGGTGGTCGGCAAACATGCTTACTTGCCGCCTGAGCAGTTTCGGGGACAGCCCTGTACTCAAAGCGACATTTATTCACTGGGAGCTTCACTCTTTTTTCTTTTAACAGCAGAAGAACCGGAGCCAATCAATACACAACATCCGCGACGCCTGAAAGCCGAAATCTCCGAATCGATGGACAAACTTGTAGCCAAAGCTACGGCGATCGAACTAAAACAGCGTTACGCAAGTGCAGCAGAACTTGAAAGTGATCTCTCAGCGGCTAATGTGCACTGAGAACTACAGGATAAATGAACGACAGCAATAGCCGTCGCGGTATCGCAAAATGAGTCGGCGGTGCCTGTCTGGAGTAAATTCGAGATTTCACTTGACATTATTGTGAATCGATCGCAAAGTAATACACGACGGCACTTTTGCCGCGCCTGTTTCTACTTACTAATCAAACAAAAAGATCACGCGAAACTCACAAGATGTCGGCAAGACATGCACTTTGACTTGCCTGCACGCCTATTTGGGGAGAGATGGCCAATGAGCATTTCCGGTGAACAGCGTAGCAGCAACTACGTACAAGATCGCTCCAGAAATTTCAGACATCAGTCCGGCAGCGAAATCGGGCTGAAAACCGCACCAACCGTGGAGGCATATGTCCAGAACGAAAAAATGAAGCAAATGAACCGTATGCGCGATTGGTATCTTGAAGCCAAAGAATCGCAAACGGACACGGTGCAATTAAGAACTCAGTTCTCCAGCAGCAGAAATTTCAGTAAAGCAAGCCCGGTGCAAGAACTGGATCATCACAAAAGCTATTTGATCTGGGGCGGCATGATTGCAGCATTCATCGGCGGCTTCATGATCTTCATTCACTAGTCAGGCAGAAAGCCTCGACCAGTCGAAAGTGAGCACAGCAAGGTCCGGGGGGGTCATGCTGTGCTCACGGCTCTGGAGCGTTCCCCCATGGGCGCTGCGGGCACGGCGGAGAATTAATCTTGCCGGAAGCGCCCTAATTTCCGAGAAGCAAGCGTAGTAAGGCTTTGAGAAGATTAAAGCCCTGATTAACCGAGACTAGCTTTTCATGCCATTTTCATATATCTTGATTACTATTAGAACCATTACATATTTGGGGGTTTTCCTGCCATGAAGTCCATTCGTCTGACCTTATCTCTGGTTATCGGCGGACTGCTCTTGGCGCCTCAAGCAATGGCGCAGCAATTCGGCATGGATGACCAGTACCAGCAGTACATGCAGTATCAAGCCCAGAACAGCACCGCCGACACCGGCGAGGGTCCGCACAACAACGGCACGACCACTCAAGACGCCCAGTATCTGACCAAGCAAGAAGCCCCGTGGGGCAACGCTTCGGCTCCTTTAATCAAAACTCAGGGTGGTACGATTTCGACTTTCAAAGGCAATATCGGCAATAAATTCGTCAATGCTCCTTTGTTGCCGACAGCCCAGCAGGGTTTGATGTCCGTTCTGGGCGGCTACACCGGAAACGCTTGCGGTAAAGCAGGCAGTGGCGGTTTCAGCGGCAGCGGCGGCGGCAGCTTTCTTTATCCTCTTTTGCCTGCGACATCAACCTCTACGGTTGACCTGAACACAGCATTTTAGTTCGACCGAAAATCACTTTTTCCGGTTCATTTCAGAAAGGGTTCGAACTGCAATTTCAGCACGCCCTCGCAATTCTTTGTTGGGGCAGAGTTCAATTATGCTGCGGAACATTGCTTCGGCAGCCTTCAATTCCGAATTCTGTGCCAGCGTCATGGCCAGATAAAACGATGCGTCCCAATTTGAGGGGTCGGCGGCTATCAGCTGTCTGAAATAACTGGCCGCGAGCGAAAATTTCCCGCTCCGGTATGCCTCAAGACCGGATTCGAATATGGAAAGCGAACTCACTATCAGTAAACTCCCAATCAGATTTTTCCATTCTGACTGCAAAAAATGAGCACTGTGTGAAGACTAAACTTTTTGAGTCACCGGTGGATTAAAAGTGATGGGCAGATCTTTCCAGCAATCCATATAATTTGACTGCAACTGAGAGCAGCTTGCCGCGTATTTTGTAGGTGAATAAACCAGCGAACTTTCGAACATGAAAGCCAGAGTTTTATCCATATAGACCGGTGAAAGGTCTACTGTGCTGGCTTTTAGAAAAGTACTGCTGTCCGGTCCATGAGCAGACATTTGATTATGCAAACTACCGCCTCCGGGTACGAATCCTTCTTCTTTTGCATCATAAACCCCGTAAATAAGACCCATGTACTCGCTCATCACATTGCGATGATAATATGGCGGTCTAAAAGTATCAGAGGCTACCATCCAGCGCGGCGGAAAAATTACAAAGTCGACATTTGCCGTACCGGCTATTTCCGAAGGCGAAGTTAGAACCGTGAAAATAGAGGGGTCGGGATGATCGAAACTGACTGTATTAATCACATTGAAGCGGCTGAGATCATATTTGTAAGGCACATAATTGCCGTGCCATGCCACCACATCCAGTGGCGAGTGCGCAATCTCGGCAGCAAATAAATTGCCCTGAAATTTGCAGATCAATTTAAAAGAACCGCTGCGTTCTTCATAAGAAGCTGTTGGAGACTCGAAATCGCGCGGATTGGCCAGACCATTTGCGCCGATTGGACCTAGAGAGGGAAGGCGAAAAGGAGCCCCGTAATTTTCGCAAATATAGCCGCGCGCTTCGCCGTCGGCAAGCTCTACTCGATATTTGACACCGCGAGGAATTACGGCAATGTCGCCTGCTGCGATTTCCAGAACGCCGAATTCGCTATGAAGAACTAAGCGTCCTTTTTCCGGCACGAAAAGAAAGTCGCCGTCGGCATTATAGAAAAAGCGCTCCGTCATTGAACTGTTGCAGGCATAAATATGAACAGCGCTGCCTTTGCAGCTGCCATATCCGCCGTTGCCGGCAATAGTAACAAGCCCGTCCAGAAAGTCGGTTTTCGCCCCGGGAATCGGGAAGGGATCCCAGCGCATCTGATTAGGACTGGCAGGAATCTCGTTAAATGGTCTGCTGCAGATTTTAGCGTTGTCGATTTGCTCAAAGCGACCATGCAAAACCGAGGGGCGAATGCGATAAAGCCAGGAGCGCTGATTCTCATGACGTGCGGCAGTGAAGGCCGTACCGCTTAGTTGCTCTGCGAAAAGACCAAATGCAACCTTTTGCGGTGAGTTTTTGCCTCTGGGCAAAGTGCCCTCATAACATTCGCTTTCAAAATGATTGCCGAATCCACTGAGATAGTTCAGTTTGCTGGACATTGGATTTTCCTTTCAAGAAAAGACCTGAAGAAAAGAGGCGGGTCGCCCCGCCTCTTTTGAAAATTAGAGGTTGCCTCGCTCGGCTTGCTCTCTTTCAATCGATTCGAAAAGGGCTTTGAAGTTGCCCTTACCGAAACCTTTTGCACCCTTCCTTTGAATAATCTCGAAGAACAAAGTCGGGCGATCTTCAACCGGCTTGGTGAAAATTTGCAGCAAATAACCGTCAGACTCGCGGTCTACAAGAATACCGAGCTTATACAGCTCTTCGATGTCCTCATCGATCTTGCCGACCCGCTCAGTGAGGGCATCATAATAAGCTCTGGGCACGGTTAGAAACTCGATGCCGCGAGCATGAAGCTCACCGACGGTTTTGATTATATCGGCAGTGCTGATTGCGATGTGTTGCACACCGCCGGCAGTATAGTAGTCCAGATATTCTTGAATCTGCGATTTGCGGGCAGCCGGCGCAGGCTCGTTGATAGGCAGCTTGATTGATCCGGCTTTGTTGGCCATAACTTTGGAAACAAGAGCCGAGTACTGCGTGCTGATATCTTTAGCATCAAAATACTGGTAGACATAAAAGCCGAATATCTTTTGATAATAGTCAACCCAATATTCCATGCGAGTAGTTTCAACATTGCCGACGATATGATCGACAATTAGAAGTCCCGTGCTATCACCTTTTTTGTCTATGCTTTTGTAACCGGGAGCAAAAGCACCGTTGTATTCATTACGCTGAACAAAAGTGTGGATGGTATCACCGTAAGTACTGATACTGGCGCTGTAGAAACGACCGTTTTCGTCCTCTTGCATTTGCGGAGCCTGAATACTTTCAGCACCGCGTGAAATGGCTGTTTCGTAGGCTTTTTGACAATCTTTAACACGGAAGCCCATATTTTTTACGCCGTCACCATGGCGCAAAACATGCTGCCCGATTTCAGAGTCGGCAGTCAGTCCGGTAGTGAGCACTAGATTTACATTTTTCTGGCGCAGTACATAAGAAGCTTTGTCGCGACAGCCGGTTTCAAGCCCCTTGTAGCCCACAATATCGAAGCCGAAGCCCTTATGGTAGTAATAGGCTGCTTGTTTGGCATTGCCAACATAGAACTCAATGAAGTCGAACCCTTCGATAGCGATTTCTTCGATAGTCGCCGATGCCTTTTCGACAGTTTCTCTTGTCATTAGCTTTCCTCAATTACGCAAGCATTGTTTCAAAAGCCGCAGCCCCAGCCGGAGAGCTTTCAAAACGTTTTCATTGCTCTATATTCTACGATAGAAGAAGGATGAGTTCCTAATTCTCGCGGATGATTCTTATGCCAAGAAGGGCATTATAAGCGCCTTCTTATCACAAAAGCTTCTTCAGTGTTTAGGCGTCAACGACTTCTCTATATTCTAGTTTTTTGCAAATTCAGCCTTAGCTGCGGCAGCTTCCTTATCCAGAGGGTCGGCAGCCAGCAATTCATCGATAATTTTCATTCCTTCGGCCGCAGTCTTTTTGTCGGCCAGCAAGCAACGAGCCATGCCCAGCTTAGCTCCGGGGAAGTCGTTTTGAAGCAGCAGCAGCTCTTTGTAATAACTCAAGGCACGCTCATTATTGCCGCCCTTGCGTCGCATCTCCGCAGCCTTAAATAGAAGTATCGGATCATGCCGGTTTTGCAAGGAGGCTTCTTCATAGAATGCAGCAGCCTCCTCCTTCTTGCCGAAATGCTGCTTTACCTGCCCCATCATTGTTTTTACAAAACTGGCAGAGGGATATCTTTTGGCCAGATTCTGCAGCATCTGCATTGACTCATCTTCGTCCTTGCGGCGAAGTTCCGCCAGTTCATTCTTGTCCATAGGCGGAACTTGATCATGGGCAAGCGCGTGTCGCCAGGCAATCAAAGTTTCCTTGCTGATAATTTCGTCGACTGCCGGATCAAACTTTTCACCGGCACCGGCATTAGAAGCATTTGCCTGCTTATCCGGAGCTTCCTGAGTGTTTGTGCTTAAAGTTGAAAGTCCCTCGGGAGTTTTCACGCGAGAACCGCAAGAACTGAGCCCGAAATTCAGAGTAAGGAGGGCTGAAAAAGCGAGCAGAAAAGCTCGTTCGGGCCCACTAGAAGATGGCATAAAAGTTCTCCTGACAGTCTAGCTTCGACTGCCTGTAATTGTAACTACATTGGCAAGCAGATTTGCTCAGGGCAGAAGCGGTGTATGACCCATGCCTCTAACTTCTTTTGAGTCTTTCAGCTTGGCATGTGCAATGCTGCGTTTGCTGCCCGGAGCCGGCATAGGCGGCGGGGCCGGCATAACATCCAGCTCTTCTTCACCGATTGCTGTTTTAGGAGCTTCCGATTCCTGATGCTGCGATTTTGCCAGAGAAAGCATGTTATGAATGCGCGAAGTGACTTTTGGACGGAATTTTTCCGGCACTGCATTTGCGTAAGTCAGGTCAATTAAAGTTCTTGCCGCCTGATAATAATTACCGCGTTTTTCAAAAAGCTCGGAAAGGGCCACTCGCAAAAGTAATTCGCGAGGCTTTTCAGTTTCAAGCTTCAAAAGTTTTTCGATAGCTTCATCGATTTGCTTATCGTCATTGCAGGTTAAAGAAAGCTGGTGATAAGCAACCCAGAGACTCGAATCATTCTTAATAGCCAGAGCATATTCCGCTGCGGCACGCTCATTATCACCCTGTTTGCGATAAGACTCGCCGAGCTTGTAATGCAACTGCGCATCGTTTGGTTTCAGAATCAGATCTGCCTGCAACTGCTTCATTTCGGCACGTATTTGTTCAGGCGTGAGCGGAATGACCTTATTGACACGCACCGGCTTCTGCCTGTCCGCGTATGAAACTGGAGGCGCAGCCGATATGTCTCCTGCAAGCGCAGGCAGCCCCGGCAAAGTCAAAAGCAGGGCAGCGGTGGAAAGCAGAGTTAATGAGCCGTGGCGCATCTTCGGGCTGGTCCTTTCAAAGTACTCGGGGAGCTTGTCCTAGAGGAATCTTAGCTACTTCTTCGCACTTATTGGAAACTCTGATATGGTCCGAGAAATTAGGATATTTGTCAAATAGAGGCGTTTTATACTTTGCGAATAGTCACTCGAAAGTGTCCTTCAGGCTGCTCATTTTCGGCCAGAATTTCGTGACCTTCTTGAGTGAGACTCTGGCAGACGCTGGTCACAGGCTCGCCCGCGTCGATCAAAACATTGAGCAATTCGCCCACAGCCAGCTTATCCAGAAATAATCTGGTCTTTACAAAGTTCATGGGACAGGCCACACCACGCAGGTCCAAATTATGTTCCATATGAAAAGCCTCTCACTCTTTCTGAAAACAGGTACTGGGGATACAGCTATCGGCAAATGGGCAGTAGTCCTGATTTTCATAGCGATTCCAGGGCTTTAGAAAACAATCTCGCTTCCATATAAAAGGAAGCACTGTTTCTAGAACATCCTCGCGGGTCCGAGCCGTATCGGCAGCCAGACACTTGAGACAATAAGTCAGCTCAGCATAGCCCAGAGCCATGGAGATGAGCTGCTGTCGCAAGCAGACCTCTTCATTGCAATTGGCGCAAAAGCCGGGTGGTTCCGGCAGCAGTCCTACTTTTTCGGCTAATGGGTTTTTCATAGGATTCATTATAAACAGGGAGCTCTTCATTGCCGAGGCTGCATGTCGAAACAGTAATCAAATAGTAAATTCGGATAGAATTTGACTGCAACTTAGAGAAGAAACAGAGGAAAGCAGCTCATGACGAAGTCGGATAGCGTAGAAGTTCTGGTTGTCGGCGGCGGACCGACCGGGCTGACTGCCGCATGTGAACTGGCTAGACGCGGAGTTAGCTTTCGCTTCATTGAAAAACTTGACAAAGCCAACGACAAATCGCGAGCGCTGGTTGTGCATGCGCGTACTCTCGAGCTTCTTAGAATTATGGGTTGCGCAGATAAGTTTGTCGAAAACGGCTTTGCGATCAGAGCTTTAAATATATTCGACGGAGAAAAACGAATTGCCCATTTGCCGCTCAATCAGATCGACAGCCATTATCAGTTCGCACTGGGTATCCCGCAGTATGAAACAGAAAAACTATTGCAAGATCATCTCAATTCGCTGGGCGGCAAGCTTGAACGGGCGAAAGAACTGAGCAGCGTTCAGGAAATGGACGAGCATTTAATTGCGACGATTAGAAGCGCAGACGGCAGTGAAGAAAAAATCAAGTGCAGTTATATGATTGCTTGCGACGGCGCTCACAGCACAGTTAGAAAAGCCGTTAATGAACCTTTTGAAGGCGGAGAATATCAGGAAACTTTCCAGCTTGCCGATGTGCAAGTCGATTGGGGCGATAAGGGCGTGCCCGGCGAGCTCTTTGCTTTTTCATCGGCAACAGGCAACGCCGCCTTTTTTCCGATGCCGAAATCGCGCTGGCGCGTCGTCGTCATATTGCCGGAAAATTTGCCGGAAGAAGAATTGAAAAAAGAACCTGAACTTTCCGAAATCCAAGCAAAAGTTGATGAAGTTCTGCCCTGGAAAATCAAACTTTCAGATCCGGTTTGGCTGGCAAATTTCAAAATTCGTTATCGCAAAGTGCGCAGTTATCGCCACGGGCGCATTTTTCTGGCAGGCGATGCCGCGCATGTTCACAGTCCTTTTGGCGGCCAGGGAATGAACACCGGCATGCAGGACGCCTATAATATTGCCTGGAAATTGGCACTGGCAGCTAAAGGGCAGGCCACGGAAGAATTACTGGACAGCTACCAGTTCGAAAGACATGCCGTTGCCGCTCAGCTCTTAAAATCAGTGGATATGATGACGAGAGTCAATTTACTGAGAGCCCCTATAGCCAGAGAAATTCGCAATCGACTGGCACCGCTTCTGATATCACAAGAACCGGTGCAGGCAAAACTGCGTAAGTTCATCACCGAAATCGGCATCAATTATAGAAAGAGTCCGGTTGTGGCCGAATCGACTCGCAGTCTCGTGCGAGCTGCTTTGAGCACAACCGCTTCGGAAGAGCCGAAACTGGGAGATTGGTTTGAATTTTCTCAAGGTCCGCACGCCGGCGACCGCGCGCCCGATGCTCATATGAGCGAGCCGAACGGCAATACAATTGAAACCGCCGACCTTTTTAAGACCTGCAAACATACCCTTTTATTACTTACGGGAGACGCGCCGGATAGCGATGTTTACAAGCATTTCTCAAAACTGGCGCAAGAAGCCGCGGGCAAATACGGCAATTTCCTTGAAATCAAAGTAATCACGAGCGAGCTGAACCCGCCTGAAGGACTGGACTTTAGAGGCACTGTCTATAGCGACCCGGATTACTCCGTACATGAACGTTACGGAGCCGGAGCCCCTTGCATGTACATTATTCGCCCGGATGCTTATGTGGGCTACCGCAGCCAACCAGCGGAAATTGAAGGAGTCGAAGAATACTTCAATCGTATTATTCGCGCCTGAACAGTTCATTTATATGATTGGCAAAGAGCAAGCTCAAACTAAACTCGTGGCAAAGCAGCTTTTTTGCTGTTTAGTCATGCTGCTGATATCGAAGTCGGCAAGCGCTGAGCCGATTAAGCAAAAGCCGCAGGGCGGCAAGCTTCAAATTGCGCAGTATCAAAATATGCCGCAAGAAGCGCGCAGCCCCTGGCCGATTATTTTGAAAAACGGAACGCAGCTCCTTGATGCCGGACGCTTGCAAGATGCACTTAATGTCTTTCAGCATTATTGCCGAAGTCGACCTCAAGACGCCAAAGGTTACTTCTGGGTTGGAGTTGTTTATGACGAAATGGGAAATTATCCGGACGCCATTCAAGCCTATCGAGATGCGACTGCCAGAGCCGAGCAAAACGCCATGGACTCCGCCGAAATCAGAACTAATCTCGGCAACTCGCTTATGAAACAAAATGAACTGACTCTTGCCATTGAATCCTACAAAAGAGCCGTGGAAATAAATCCGCTCTACGGATTAGCACGAATGAATCTTGGTCGAGCCTATATTTCTGCGGCTGAGTATGAAAAGGCACTGGCAGCCTTCGACAAATGTGAGGAGCTTCATTTCAGCAACAGGCAATTGCCCTATTACCGGGCTAAAGCCCTGCTGGCTATGGGCAGAAAAGAGGAAGCGGCGGCAATTATTTCGCGCTTATTGCTGGATCAACCGGAGGGTGAAGCCCGAAAAGCCATGCAGGAGGAATTTAAGTCCTGCTTAGCGCCCAAGCCCTAGAAACCTAAATCACTCTTTATCAGCAATAAATCTGAGTGTCTCTCCGTTATGCTTTGGCTATGTCGATGCAGAGCCTGCTTTGCAATCGCCCCTCATTCAGTCATTCTAATAATTCAGCATATGGCCTCGAAAAAAATTGAACTCAGAACAGAAGCGGATGCCTTCGGACAAGTAGCGCTGCCTGCAAGCGCTTACTGGGGAGCTCAAACAGCTAGGGCAATCGAGAGCAGCATCAAAGTGCCGGCACTTAATCCACGTTTTCTGGAAGGTCTTTTGCTCTTTCATAAAGCCGCCGCACATGCCAATGTTGAAAATGGTCTTTTAGATCCGGCAATCGGACGTTGCATCGGGCAGGCTGTGGACGAAACACTTGCCGGGCAGTGGCAAGACCAGTTTCCGCTCAATTTCATGCAGGCAGGCGCCATGCTTGATCTGCTCGCCAATGCACGCGAGTTTCTGGCAAACCGCGCCGGTGAAATTCTGGGAGCGCCGCCGGGTAGCTATCAGATTGTTCGCCCATTTGAACATATGGGCATTGGAATCGACAGTTATGATGCCTTTTCGACAATTCTTCGCATCAGCCTTTTGCTGCAGGAAAAAGATTTGCAAGCCGCGCTAAGAGATCTGGAAAGACTTCTGCGAAGAAAAGCTCTCGAATTTGAAAGACACAATAAATCATGCAACAGCCAGAGTATAGAAAGCAGCTTCGCCGCTCCGGAAAAAATTCTAAACGGGCTTGGCGCTGAAATTGCCAGAGTATGCAAACGACTGCTTGAGGCAGGAAGCGTACTGCTTGAATTGAATCTCAGCGAAAGAGCATTTCGCACCGCCGATGATACCACGTCAAGCGGCAAGAAGAACGTGCAAGCACATATCGAAAAGCTGAGCGCCTATACCGGGCTGGCACTCAGAGGCGCTGAAGATTATCAACGGCTGAGACAGTCGGTGAATGACTTTGCAGAACTCTCCTCGGCACTGAAGCTTATTGCCCTGAGCCTGGCAAAAACAGCATCAGAGCTGCGTTCTATGCAAAGCATGAAATCACCGGAGCGTCCTGCTGAGCTTTATTTGCCTGCGGATCATCTGAGCTTTCAGGGAGCAAGGACTTCAATTCCCGAATTCGTCAGTATGCTCAGTTACCAAATAGTGGGTCTGGATACGGCAAATTCTCTAATCTGCCAGAATTTTCAAAGCGCAGAGAATGGAACGATTGCTTTACTGGCACAGAATTTATTGCATTCGATGGAACTGCTGCGTCAGACCTTGCAGCTTTTCAATAAGCGCTGCCTTCAAGGAATACAACCCTGCGACAAAATTGCGGTGGAAAAGCAAAGCCGAGAATATACGCTCTCGCTGGTCTGAGCGGCGTTTCAGTTTAGATAGATGATTGATTCAGTCTGAATATTCTGCGGACAGATAAAAGTTTCGCTCGCTTATTTAATGTAAACGATCATTATTGAGAGCTCATCTAAAGAAATCTGAATGTGCAGATCCCTGATCACAACTGCGTTTAATTGGTTACCATGAGAAGGTTCAAGGGCATCACAGAGTCACGGAAGAGCGAAGATATTGGCTGCTATGTTGAGTGGATATCGTTTTGAAATGATCATCGGTTGCATGAGCGCCGGCAAGTCCAGCGAGCTCATTCGCCGCATCGAAAGGGCGCGTCTTGCTTATTTGCCGACTATCATTTTTAGACCGGCAACAGACACCCGTTCGAAAGCCGACCTGGTTGAGTCTCGCAACGGTTTGCAATCGCAAGCAGTTGTAGTTTCTAATCCCAGGGATATGCTCAAATATTCATCGCAGGCCGTGGTAATCGGCATAGACGAAGTGCAGTTTTTCGACATCGAAGTTTTTGATGTCGTGCAAACACTTCTCAGACAGCGCAAAAAAATCATTGCATCCGGTCTTGATCTCGATTACAAAGGCAAACCCTTCGGTCCTGTGCCCAATCTGCTTGCTCTTGCAGACCGGGTCGATAAACTCATGGCTGTTTGCCGTAAGTGCGGCTCCGATTTTGCCTGCAGAACACAGCGCACGGTGCAATCCAGCGAACAAATTCTTGTCGGCGATTCGGAATATGAAGCACGTTGTATTGATTGCTTTGATCCGCCTTCAGACTTTCAGCTCAAGATTAATCTTGCAAACGAGGAGAATTTCGATCCTCCGGTTGTCAGAATCGTTCAACCGCTTGCCAATCCGGCGGTCTGATAACTAATCAAGATATACAAAGCAGCCATTCTTGAGATCCTCTAATATAGCCGAAAGAGGGCATCTCTTTACAGAAGCGCCTCCTGACTACCGGTTGGCATGTGATAAAGTGGTACAATCCGCAACTGCCACCTGAAGGAGACATCAAATGTCTGCGCGGTTAACGAGCACTATGCTTGCCCTTTTGATTGCGGGCTTTTGCAATACTGAAGCTGCCGAAGCTAAGGACAGTGCTCAGGCGGGCAGTCAAAAGTCTCAAAAAAGCAAAAGCAGCAAATCCGGTCTTCGCCCCAAATCTCGCACGAAGAGCCGCTACGGGCATAGCGCGAAATTGATTCCGCCGCCGCCGGCATATATGCCAAGCATTCTGCCGGAGATTTATTACAGACAATCCATGGTCGAAGACGATGAAGATTTGGAAGAAGAAGTAGCGGTTGGCGGCGTGGCCGCAAAACCGAAAAATCCATACTCGAAGTATTTTTACTCCAGAGATAACGTGGTACCAAAAGCGGTGCAAGCTCGAAGTGGTGTCACCACCTGGACTGCGACACGCTAAGGCGGAACTCTCTATCAAATAAGCGGGCGGGACGCACGCGCTCCTGTGGGTCAGGTTCTTGCAAAACTCAGAAGGAAGAAGATCAGCACGGCTACAAATCCTGTTGCGATTGTCAAAAACGACGCAAAAGCAAAGCCCAAACTGAACAAAACCGGCCCAAGGTGTTTTGCCCGTTCTTTCCACCAGCTGCGAGCTTGCAGCTCCGCGGCCCATCCGGCCGTGTAGCAAATATTTGCCAGCAATCCATATTCAATAGTGCTGGAAATCAAAAGCGGCAGTTCCGCCAGTCCGAAAAACGCCAGAATCAATATAGTGGGTAAGCCCAGTAGCCCTACCACCAAATTGAAAAGCAAGCGCCTCGACTCCCACCAGGCAATTATCGAGAGTGCGTCACGCGGCTCATCCGGAATAGCCAGCATATGACCGAAAATTTTGGGAACTGCTTGTAAAAGCGGCTGTTGCGGAGGCGCCAGCGCTTCTAAAAATGACTGCAACTGTTCGGGCGAAGACTGCTCCAGAAGATCAAGAAACTCGTCGGTGGGTAACTCTTTCAGGATCCGGACGGCCTGCGCAGGTTCAGAAGATAGTTTTTTGACTGAGCTTTCAGCTTCATTTGAAGCTAGCCCATGCATATCCATGGCAGAGCTCGAAGAATCCTTCAATTCGTGAGTCACAATCTCTTCGGACTCGGCTCTTTTGAGCTTGATCTCGGTTTCAGTTTTAATCTCTTTGCTTTCTTCAAACGGCATTAGACGATTTGTTTTCTGCGGCTCCGACTCAATCCAATATAGCATTAATGAAAAAAACCGAACGCAGAAAGTCCGATATCAAAGCGCTTATTCGTTTTCAGTTTTCGCCGAAGCCGTGGCAGCGGAGTTTGCCTGCTCCTTTTTTCCGCTTCGAGACTGCACCCAGAAAAAAATCACAGGCAAAACAATTAAAGTCAAAAGAGTGCTGCTGATCAAACCGCCGATTACGACAGTTGCAAGGGGTCTCTGCACTTCTGCACCGGAACCTTCCGAAAGCGCCATCGGCAAGAATCCCAGAGATGCCACCAGAGCTGTCATCAAAACAGGACGAAGCCTTTTCTGCGCGCCTACTCGCACCGCATCAGCAAGATCATAACCGGATTCAAGCAAGCGATTGATATAAGAAATCAGCACCAGTCCGTTGAGTACCGCCACACCAAAGAGAGCAATAAAGCCAATGGACGCCGGCACGCTCAAATACATTCCCCGAATCCAGAGAGCCGCAATGCCGCCGATTAAAGCAAAAGGAACATTCAACAAAACAATCAGCGCATTTTTAACAGAAGAGAAAGTAGCGGTCAAAAGCAGGAAAATAATCATTACGGAAAGCGGCACGGCCAGCATTAGTTTGCGAGTCGCTCTTTGCTGATTCTCAAATTGACCGCCCCAGCTGATGTAATATCCGGGTTTGAGATTCACCGATTTGGCAAGCTTCTTCTGGCATTCTTCAACGAAGCTGCCGATGTCCCGATTCTGCACATTGCACTGAACAACAATTCGACGCTGAGCAAATTCTCGATTAAGCGTTTCGATGCCCGGGCTGATTTCAATTTTGGCCAGCTGGCTGAGCGGCACGCGCTTGCCGTCGGCAATCTCTATCAATAGATTCCCCAGATCGGCCGGTTCCATTTTGCTGCCCTCGGGAAATTTCACCCGCAAGTCGAAGCGCTTACGTCCTTGCAAAACCTCGGAAACCGGTGTCCCTATAATGGCAGTCTGTGCGATAGTTTGAAGGTCGGCAATACTGGCGCCGTAACGAGCTAGTTTTTCGCGGTCCGGAATGATGACAATCTGAGCAGCCCCGGACAATCTTTCAACCTGCAAGTCTCTGACACCAGGGACAGTGGCGATGATTTTCTGGATTTCCTGAGCTTGCTCCTGTAAATAGTTAATGTCGTCGCCGAAAAGTTTAATCGCCACATCGGAGCGGACTCCGGAAACCAGCTCATCGACGCGCATTGCAATCGGCTGCGTAAAATTGAACTGCGAACCGATACTATCTTTTTCCAGCTTTTGACGAAGCTCCTGCGTCAAACCTTCCTTAGTCAAGCCCGGACGCCATTCTGCTTTTGGTTTTAGAATTACGAAACAATCATTCTGATATACGCCCATCGGATCTGTGGCCAGATCCGGTCGACCAAGACGGCTGACCACGGTTTTCACTTCCGGAACTTGCTTAATTACTCTTTCAACACGCTCGGCATTTTCAATTGAGGCAGGCAGAGAGATGCTGGGAAAGTCTCGTACCTCAATGAGAATGTCTCCCTCGTCTAACTTCGGAACGAACTCAGTGCCCAAGTAGGGTGCGGAAGCAAGAGCGGCAAGAAGCGCGACCACAGCAGCCAAGACGGTCAGAAATCGATGCCTCAGCGCTAATTCCAAACTGAATGAATAGGGTCTGCGTAAAATCGAGAGCAAAAAGCTTTCGCGCTCCTGAATTTTGCCTCTCAGAAAAACACTGGCAAGCGCCGGCACAAGGATCAATGAAATCAGAAGCGAGCCGAGCAGGGCAGAGCAAACAGTGACAACCATGGGAGAAAACATCTTTAATTCCATGCCTTCCAGGCAGAGAATCGGCATATAGACAACAGTAATTATCAAAATTCCAAAAAGAATGGGTCTCGCCACTTCCTTGACGGAGCGCTGTATTACTTGAATCTGAGGACTCTGACCGGCATCTTCGGAAAGATTTCGCAGGATATTCTCAATCATGACGATTGATCCATCGACGATCATGCCGAAGTCAATGGCACCAAGACTCATGATATTGGCACTGACGCCGAGATACTGCATACCGATAAAAGAAAAGAGCATTGAAAATGGGATAGCCAGAGCGACAATGATACTTGCACGCAGGCTGCCGACAGTCAAAAGTAAAACAAGCGCAACCAGAGCACCGCCCTCAAGCAGATTGGTTTTCACTGTGTCAATAACCTGGTCCACCAGTCTCGACTGATCGTAGAACGGCTGAAGTGAGACCCCTTCCGGCAGAGATTTGCTAATCTCTGAAATTTTCTGCTTTACGGCTTCAATAACATTGCGACTGTTCTCGCCTTTAAGCATCATCACAAGTCCGACGACAGTCTCACCGGAACCATCCTTGGTGGCAGCCCCCTGGCGCAAGGCTGTACCATGCCCAACTGTGGCGACGTTCTTAATGCTGATCGGCACGGCTCTATCCGTGCGAATTACTATGTCTTCAATATCGGATATCGAATTAACACGGCCAAGTCCTCTGACGATATACTGTTCGGACTCATGGTCGATAATGCCTGCACCAAAATTATCGTTATTACGATCCAGCGCCTCAAAAACATCCTTGATGGTCAAATTGAACTGCTGCAAACGACGAGGATCGACAGTAACGATGTACTCATCGGTGAAACCGCCCCAGGTATTGACTTCAGCGACGCCGGGCACGGTGCGCAGCATGTACTTCACGTCGAAATCATGCAGGGTTTTTAAATCTGTGAGCGAATAAGCTTTGCCGTCGACTCGATATTGATAAATCTCACCCATAGCCGTGCTCACCGGTCCAAGCTGCGGGCTGAGCTTAATCGGCAGCCGGGAACGAGCTGATTGCAGCTTCTCGAAAACCAGCTGCCGCGCAAAATAAGTATCGACATTATCCTGAAAAACGACAGTAACAACCGAAAGTCCGTACTTGGAAATTGAACGAATCTGCGTCACGCGAGGAATGCCGTTCATTATGGACTCAAGAGGAATCGTAACCAGCTGCTCAACTTCAAGCGGCGCCATTCCGGGAGCCTCGGTCAAGACCTGCACCTGGTTATTTGCCAGATCAGGGAAAGCATCGATGGGCAGCTTGCTCAAAGCCGCAAAGCCCATGGCAAAAACCAGCGCAAAAGACAAAAACACAGTCATGCGTTGCTTGAGCAATCCGGCAAAGAAAGATTCCATGTCAATCTCCGTCTGCCATTTGACCCTTGAGCATTTCCGATTTTAATTTAAAGCTGCCTTCGACAACAACACGTTCGCCGCTTTCTACACCGGAGGCGGCGCTGTAGCCGTCCCCAAGTCGAGAGCCTAGTTGCACGACTCGTTTACGATATTTATTGTCGCCGAGATCGCAAAAAACGAATGTCTCGTTGCCGAATTTTTGAATAGCGCTGTCAGGCAAATATGGATGCCGGTTTGATCTGGAGCGAACGATAACCGCCCGTCCAAACATGCCCGGTTTCAAGACAAGACCAGGATTAGGAAAAACGGCACGTGCAGTAAAAGTGCGCATATTATTGGCGCTCGGCGGAATATAGCTGATCTCTCCTTCAAATACGCGTCCGGCCAAGCTATCACTTTTGAAGCTGACCTTTTCCCCGACGCTGATCGAATCAAGGTCTTTATCATAAACAGCAACGTCCAACCAGACCTTACTGAGATCCGCCACCACATATAGTGGCTGATCGGCAGTAACAACGTCTCCCAGAGTAATATTCTTCTGGATGATCACCCCGGAACGAGGGGCTTTGAGCGGGCTGCCGGTCTCGATTGCGTGTGAATCAGTATCAGTAATTTTTACGCCGTAGGCAGAAAGCATGGCTTCGGCTTCCGAACGGATATGCAAGGCATGTTCCTGCAAGCCCTTGAGCTCGATTTCCGTAAGATTCACCTGGTTCTGCGCTGCCAGCACATCTTTCTGTGCCCCGATTCCCTCATCGAAAAGCTTTTTGCTGCGCTCCAATGTTTTCTTGTAAAGATCTAAACGCTCTTGAGCTTCTTTCAAAGTGACTTCATTTTGATGGGATTGATGAATGAAATCGCCATAAACCTTGGAAACCTCAAGGTTCTGGACGACAGCCAGCACCTGACCCTCTTTGATTAGTTGCCCAAGAGCGGCGCTGTCTTTTACCACTCGACCGGAAACAATCGAGTTAATATGAAACACACGTCCTTCATCAGCTTTGATTTCACCGGTTGTCTGAATCTCACCGGCTTCAGCCTTGCTTTCGACAAGTGCCGACTTAATTCCGGCTCCTGCGGCAGCCTCCGCACTTAAAGTCACGATGTCCGAAAGCTTTGTGGCGGCTTTTTCTTCTGTTTTCGGAGCTTCGCTTGACTCTTTTTCCGGGCTCTGACCACAAGCGGACAGAAAGAGCATGCCGACTAAGAGCCCCGATAGCAAAGTGAATTTGTAGCGATCAAACATAGGAATCTCAAATACCAAGTTCAATACTAAATCTTTCCAGAGATAAACGCGAACAAAATTGAATAATTCCCATTTAGCGCAGACTTTCGATGTCAGCAGCAAAACAGGCAAAAATACTGCTAAAAGCGCTAAGCTGTCAGTAGTTTAGTCCGGGGAACTCAATCCCCCCTTGCAGAAAATACGGAATACTCCAGAATTAAAGGCAAAGAGAGGTTCTGCGATTGCCATTTTGCTCTGAAAAAAGACCCTATGCAAAGCCGAGAAATCCGGCTTTGTATATTTTGCTGCTGGCATTGCTTCTAAGCCCCGGAATCTCAAAAGCAGAGGCTTATCCTTACGAAGGCTCCCGCGGCTGGAAAAGCCCGGGTCAAAACAGCCAGAACTTCGGCGCGCTTAGCAACTCTGTCCAGAGACTTGAGGACCTGCTCAACAACAACCAGCAAATTTTGAACAACGTTGACTATTATGACTTCCAGAGCCGACTCTATACGCTGAAACAAAACGCTTCTCTGGATATTTCAAAGGGGTCGGATGCTTCGGCGTTCCTGGGACCGGCCCAGAGCCTTGAAAACGAAATTAACGGCCGAATTAAAGATTCAGCCCTCATGGGCGGCAATAAAAAAGCTCAGGTTGATTTTGCGATCGAGCGACTCGACTCTCTTTATCGAGCAAAATCGCAAGAGCTGGAAAGCGAAGAAGCAAATCGTTATCGAGAGCTTATCAGCGATTTAAAGGCCCGCAGCGAAAAACTTACAGCCTCATCGGATGAGGCGCAAGCACACTGGATGATCCTGGAAGCTAGAGATCTCGAATCAAAACTCATGGATAAAGTTCTTTTCGGCTCTCGTCGAATAAAACTCACAGTCACAAAAGACGAAGAAGACCTCGGCAAACGAAATGAGCCGACCCCGACAAATCCAACGCGCGCTCGCTCTGAGGGACAGAGTGAAAAGTCCGGGAATTCTTCAAACCCACCCGGCAGGCAATATATTCAACAAGTCAAAAAAGCACCTCTCTCAATTCCGTCCCTGATTTCCCGCATTGAAAATGAGTTGATTGACTTCCACGAAAAAAATCAAATCGGCTCTTTCGACATGGATTCTTTTACGGGCAGGTTGCTTGCAGAAAAGCGCAATTTGCACGTAATGATGTCCAAAACAGGGAGAATTTCCACAAGACAAGAAAGTCTTGCACGCCAGCAGCTTGAGCAATTGCATGAAGACATCAACAACCGGGTGCTTGGAAAAGACTGACTGATTCTAATGCTTTATTTAATTGCCCATCAATTTATCAAGACTGAACGGAGCTCGATTAGGGTCACCGACAAGTCGCCGGGTTCCGTCTAAAGCCCAGCGATTGGCAATAAAATCAGTAGCAGCACGACCGGCTATTCCCACACCGGCAAGGGCCAGCCCGTAGCCTCTCAGTTTAGGCGCGAGCGTCAGCACCGCACCGCCGACGGTGCCGGCATCGGCAAGCGTGGCAAGTCCATATTTCCAAGTGTCACGGCTTTCCGTGCTGTGCAGGAAGCGCCCCGCATCAGTGCTGAGACTGCTCAGTCCGTAAGCAGCGATTCCGCAGGAAGCAAGCATTGGATAACGGCTGGCGCCTCTATAGCCAAGATAGCCGGCAAAGCCAATCAGTCCGGTATCAACAGCGGCTTTTAGCTTATCGTTATGCAGATTCGAAGCAAACTCTTCAGTCCAGTCTGCCGATTTGTATCGGTAGCTAAATTCAAACGCACCTTTTCCGGCAGCAAGATTTGCAGCCGATTCCGCAGGCTGCACAAGGGTTTGACCCAGCTCCGGCTCTCTGGCATTACTGAGCATACTTATGCCGATCACCTGACCTTTTTCATTCAGAACAGGAGCACCGGAAGAGCCCGCTTGCATGTGCATTCTGCTTTCCATTGCCGGTTGCGACATATAGAGCTGCGCATCTATCTGTTCCTCCTTTCCGGAGAGCATGAGTCTTTTGGCCATATTCGAGAGTTGCTTCTTATCGACGGAAAGAAGCAATTCAGCCGGTGTACTGACACCGCGAAGATAACCGGGGGAGATATAGGGAATTGAAGCATTTGAATCTTTGGGAACAGACAGTCCGAAAACTTTGTCGTCTTCGCTAAGAGACCTAGTATCGCCAAAGCTCAGAGCCTTAGTACCTGGAATTTGGCCGTTTTTAATTTTGAGAACGGCAAGATCGCTCAAATCATCAAGCTTTTCGATTTCGAGCTTATAACGCTTACCGTCCGGTCCGCTGGCAAATTGCTCCGTAGAACCAAGCACATTTCTGGCCGTGGTCACGATTTTAGAACCGTCTTCAATCACAAAAGCAGTCCCTGTTCGTGCTTTATCCGTTGTAATTTGCAGCACGGAGCTTGATGACGCTTCGTATAATTTCCTGGCAGCCGCATCCGCCGCCGGCTGAGCTTCGTTGGGAAGCGCCATAGGCAGTTCCAATTTCAATACCGGCAATTCAGATCCCATTTCAGGCTACTCCTAAAGACCGAGCAATCTTTCGATGTTTGGATTCAGCGGCGGTCTGAGATTATCAGCTTTACGCGTTATATCACTCAGTACGAGTCGATTCGGAATGAAGTCTGCAGCCAGACGGCCGCCAATACCGACGGCAAGTCCGATTGCTCCACCGATGCGGTAACGGGAGCTCATCAGAGCCAGTCCGCCAATCGTACCCGATAAATCGGCGACGCCGGCAATACCGTATTTGAGCCGGTCTCGAGTGTCGGTGCTGTTCAGCAAAGTTCCGACATCGCTCATGAGTCTTATACCTTCAATGGCCGCGGCTCCCATACCAAAAGTTCTGGGGGCGGCGAAGATCGCTCTATAAGCAAGATAAGCGGCTCCACCTGCAGCCAGAGTTTCGGAAGCCGCCATGATTGGTTGATTATGCCAGGTGTTTTTGTAAGTCTG
>JAIEPM010000408.1 GCA_019748395.1 Candidatus Obscuribacterales bacterium | reverse complement strand
AAAGGCGTACCAGGAAGTTCCGGCGGAACTTCACCGATTAATTCACCGACAACAAGCTTTTCATGAATTAAGTGCAAGGGCAATTGATTGCCGTTACAAAATACTGCCTGAACGGCATCGGTCAACTCAGTAAGTCCCGGCAGAGCCTGCCCGCGCATAGAAGCCAGAGCTTCAGCCAGTCGCACCGCTTCGATAATATGAGCAGAAGAAGCGTCAAGATCCTCATCACGGAGCAAGCGTGCCACATTCGACATCCATCGCTCTGCCACCAGATCTTCAGAAGTCCAGAGATGATGATACCAGCCCGGCGAATGCACACCAGCTCCATAACCGCTTTGAAAAGAAAGACGCCCATGCGTCCAGGGTATCCATGTAGCTTCAACCTTTGTTTTCGGCAAACCTTTCAATAAGGACTGATCTTCCTTTGCCGCAGGCAACTCTTTGAGCGCCGGGGCATGCCAGGCACCGCAGACTACTGCAATCTTTTGAAACCCTTCTTTTATCGCGGCACGAATAGTCTGACGCATATAGGCCTCTCGCAGCGGCTCATATTCGTCGGCGATAAGCTCGTCTTCTTTCAGCTCAGTACGAAGCGTAGTCATTGCTTCTCTAATCGCAGCAAAAACCTCAAGATCTCGGCGACGATGCTCAACTAAATTTTCCCACCAGCGCTCACTGTCATCGAATCCGGCAGCTTTGGCCAGCCAGGAAAGCGGGTCTTTTCTGATGTTGAAAGCAGCAGATTTACCTTGCGGCTGCTCATTAAGATGCTCTTCCTCGCTTTTGAGCGATCGCTCTTCCTTGGCCCGATCGAGAGCCAGCCAGTTCGACTGAGGCAAATCCATAAAGCGGACAGGCAGCGCGCGACTCAATGCGAAAGAAATCGCTTGCCACTCCGGTGAAAAAACAGCAAATGGATAATATGCAGCTTTGCTCAAATCATCGAGCGCATAAATCAAAATCGAAACAGGAGGCTTCATTTGCTCGTGCAAAACGTGCTTCAGAAGATCGTTGGCATCAGGAGGACCTTCAATGAGCAGACAATCAGGCTCAAGCACTTGCAGTCCATGTAAAAGACTGCGCGCCGATCCGGGACCGTGGTGACGGATCCCGAAAACATGAACTTTATCCTTATCTGCCAAATACACGCTCCTGAAAATAATAGTTATCGATCAGGACAGCTCACGACATGAACGATATAGATCTTTCCAGTTCTCTCGCTCCTTAACAACAGTTTCTAAATACTCTTTGAAAACCACCTTGTCTTGCACCGGATCTTTCACTACCGCACCGACAACTCCTGCCGCAAGATCAGCTCCTATAACAGTGCCGCTGCCGAAATGAGCAGCCAGAGCCAGACCGCTTGTCAAAACTGAAATTGCCTCAGCTGTGCTCATCGTACCACTGGGACTTTTCACTTTCGTTTTGCCGTCGGTGGTGATACCATTTCGCAATTCTCTAAATATAGTCACAACTCGACGAACTTCCTCAATAGCCGGAGTTTCGCCCGGTAATTCGAGCGCCTTGCCGAGAGCTTCTACTCTTCGTTTGACTATATCGACTTCTTCTTCCAGAGTATCCGGCACGGGCAAAACAACAGTATTAAAGCGACGCTTCAAGGCGCTTGAAAGCTCATTGACGCCGCGGTCGCGATCATTGGCAGTGGCTATCAAATTGAAACCTTTGATTGCCTGCACCTGCTCATTCAACTCGGGAATCGGCAGAGTTTTCTCGGAAAGAATCGTAATAAGTGAGTCCTGCACATCAGCCGGAACGCGGGTCAATTCTTCAAGACGAGCAATTTTACCGTTTTTCATGGCTCTCATAATCGGAGAAGGCACCAGCGCATTCATTGATGGTCCTTCTGAAAGCAGGCGAGCATAATTCCAACCATATCGAATCGATTCTTCCGCTGTGCCGGCCGTGCCTTGCACAATTAAAGTAGAGTCGCCGGAAATTGCTGCGGCAAGATGCTCGGACAACCAGGTTTTCGCCGTCCCCGGAACACCGAGAAGCAAAAGCGCCCGATCGGTCGCCAGAGTTGCTATGGCTATTTCCACGATTCTGCTCTTGCCGACATATTTCGGACTAATTTCAAAGCCGTTATCCAATACGCCGCCCAGCAGATATGTCGATACGGCAGCCGGAGAAAGATTCCAGTTAGGCGGACGACTGCGACTGTCGGATTTTGCAAGTTCCGATAGTTCTTCTGCAAATTGATCTTCGGCGTGCCGCCTGAGAATTTCCGATCTTTCCGTAAGAGCCATTCTTTTCTCCTTTTGCTTACAGCCGGGCTGCACTAATTTTTCAAAGCGTCGATCATTTCACGACGAAAAACGAGACGATTGTACATTTTTTCAAGCGCCGCATCTTGCTGCGCACTCGATGCCCATGAATCCTGAACAAGCGACCAGACATCCAGATCCAGCCGCCCGCCGATATGCCGCATTATATGGTCCATAAAAACAAATCTGTTTTTTTGAGTCAGGTGAGTACGCACAGTCCGCAAAACCACTTTCGAAAATTCAGGCGACCAGCGATAGTCCATGCGCAGTAGTAAATTGAGAGCATTAGAGTTGTAGTAGTTCTGTACAGGTTTCACCAGAAGGAAGCCCTGCCCTTCAATTATTTGAGAAAGTATTGATTCTTGAGTTTTTTTATCTAAACATGCAAAAAGCATCTCGCCATTATCGCTGTCATCATCAAGCAAAAGCTGCTTGGCCATTTCGGAGTGCTTGAAACGAATTGCAGCATCCTCCAGACCTCGCCGCAAAGCCATTTGCCATTCGTTGCCGCTGCTTGCCTGCAAAAGCTCTACGCAAGTGATTTCAAAATAATCCAGCAAGAATTGCGGATCAACCAGTGAGACTATCTGCCGCAAACACCAGGCTCGATCACCGAGTCTTATATCCGGCGACTTGGCGACGATGCCGTCGCGCAGCATGCTTTTGTCGCATTGCTCCGGAACAGTCAGCTCGATTTTGCATATCATTTTTTGTTGAGAAAGAAGATGGCTGATTCGTCCGGAATTATCAGGACCTTTTTCGATCTTCAAAGAAGCCAGTAAACGCTCTCTGGCTCTATTTGCCAAACGAGATTCCGGAAGCCTCAAAAGCAAATCTTGCGCCAGACGGCGAACTTCCTTGCGCTTATCATCAAGCGCTTCTTCCTCCAGAAATGCTTCATCTTCCAGACTCAGCCCCTGAGAAAAACTTGAAAGAAAACGAATTCGCTCATCGGCACTTTCTGTTTTCCATGAAGAACGAAGCAAGTCTCGAGCCAAGCCGGGATTGAACTCTCGAAGACGCTTGAGTGCAGCAACGCGCTCGTCTTTCTCCGCAAGTTCAAAATCTCGCTTGTATTGCTCAAGCTCAAGACCCGCCTCAAAATCAGGCAGAAGGTAGGACCAGGAGGGATTAAGCGCGGCAAGCCAGAGCCCTCTTCTACCAACACAATCTGCAATTAGTCCGCGAATCGACTCTGCTTTCACGCCCAGTTCAAGTATGGCCACAAGACAGTCATGCGGCAAACGCAGCTCTCGCTTTGAAATCAGCTCAAGCCATTCCGGCAATAAATCCTGCAAAATATCAAGCATCACTTTCAGATGCAGCAGGGATTTTTCCGGTATTCTTTCTTGAAATTCAGCCGGAGCCTTTTCGATTTCCTCACCTTGAAATTTTGAAAAACGAGCACCGGCCTTTTCGTAAGTCGCAAGCACGGCCGAAGCCTGCAACAAAGTTCTTTCCTTTCCAAGACGGCCTGCCTGAGCGAGAATCGCCTGAAGGACGCTATCGAGCTTACCCTCCGCAGAAAGCTCGGGAATTGTTTGCTGCTCCGTGCCCAGCAAGGCGCTAGTCAGTATCTTTTGTTTAAGCGACACTTACTAAAGACCTCTGATCAAGTCGCGCATATCCGGAATCGGAAACTATGGAAAGCGGCAAAAGGCGTTCTCCGTTCCATTCACCAAAAAGACTGAACTCAAAGCCTCCCGACAATGCCAGTATTTGCCAATCAACACCAGATACAGAGGCAAGAGGCAAAATCGAATTTTCGCGATCATAAACAATCATAGTTCCCCCTTCTGAAAATCCGGCTTTCAAATTAGCCAGAGCAGCAGGAAAAGATTCTACCCAGGGATTAGAAGCAAGATACTGCGCATAATCATCCGCAAATGCATCCGCGCTTTCGTATGCTCGAAATGAATTGAGAGGCTGCGCTTGCCCGAATTTTTCCTTCAGGAGCGCCCGTTGTTGCATACGTCCGGGAAAGAAAACCAATTCTGCGTCCTGAGTGCTGCCGGTAGAAAAGCTCTGGTCCAGAGGCTGAACACCGTGAGCAAAACTCAAAATCAGAGCCCAGCGGCCGCTCTCTTCTCCCCGCAACCAGGTGCGCTGTGTTTTCAGTCGTTCTTCAATTTCAAGGCGCTGCCCCATAACCTGCCAGTTGTCCCGCACAGCAGTAGCCTCTTTGAGAAGCTCATCTTGACTCACTGTAAAGCCGACTATGCTTCGCAAATCCTGTTGCAAATCTTCCGGCAAAAAAGCACTTTGCAAAAACCCCTCAGTTGCCAGATGCAGCAATGAAAGTTTATCCAGCAGCCTCTCTTGCCAACCCTCGCCTGAATTTGGAATTCCGGCGCATTGCCTCAAGATTCGAGCCAGCCCGGGAGCCTGCGCATCAGTCAAACGAGCAGCGGCGTTTTCAAAAACCTGATACGGCTCGCTTTCAAGTCTTGCAAGTCCATGCCGAATGCGGTCGTAAAGCCAGAGTCTAAATTCGGAAATACCGCTCTCGACACGAGCCTGTCGCTCTGCCTGCCTTCTGACCTTCGCCTGCAAATCAGGGATAGTTGCGACTGCTAGCTCGCTTTCATCGGCTTTCAAGAACTTTCTTTCCGCACGCTCCTGCCTTGAACGTAACCACTGAGCAACCCATTCAGGAATCTCAGCCGCAAATGACTCGCCCTCCCTGACAAACAAAAGCATCAAAGCCAGGCCGTGTTTACATGGAAATTTCCGGCTTGGACAGGAGCATTTAAATGCCAGTTGCCCAAGATCGACAGCTGTCTGATAGGGCAACTTGCCACTACCCTGACATTCGCCCCAAACGCAACGCGAGTCGGCTCCCACCCGCAGCCATTTCAGCCGATTCGCCAGCTCGCGACCCGACCTGGCCGAGCCTTGATCAGGTGCAAGAGCTAAAACTTGTGCTTCCGAATATGCCGACATTCGACCGAAAAGCCAACGATGCAATCTATATGTGCCCTATGATCGCTTACTGGCAACAGAATTTATAGCAGCCACTTTGATTCTGATCAAAAGCCAAGAGGACTAAATTCTTCAAGGCTCTTGTATAAGCCTTAAGCGCAAACATTGTGCTAGCATCCACAGTTCATGCAATCAACTTGCAAAATGGAGTCTATATGAGAGTAGCTTTAGAGTTTTTTCTTGCTTTTGGTCTTCTCAGCCTCAGTGCGGTTCCGGCCGGACTATGCGCCGATGCAGCCGTCACAAAAGCAAACGCCATGGTCCTCAAAGGTGAGGCGCATCCGGCCATAAAGCTCCTGAACACTTACATCAAAACACACCCGAAAGATGCAGATGCTTACGCAGCAAGAGGAAGTGCTTACCGTTTCATCGAGAATGATGCGCTGGCCTTGAAAGACTTGAGCAAAGCAATTGAACTAAATCCACACTGCGCTCAGGCTTATTTTGAACGGGCAATGTGCTACTCCGGAAAAAATCAATTGCAAAAATCAATTTCAGACTATAGCAAGGCGATTGAATCAAACCCGAAGAATCCGGAATATCTCGGTAATCGCGGCATGCTTTATAAAACTCTCAAACAGCCTGATAAAGCTGTCGCCGATTTCAGTAAAGCTATTGAAATAGACCCTAAGCCTCGCTGGGCTTACGTGCAAAGAGGCATTGTTTATCAAGAAAACAATAAACTTGATGCAGCACTTGCCGACTTCAACAAAATTGCCGAGCTTGACCCAAGCGATTTCAATGCTTACGAGCTGCGCGGCAAGTGCGAGCTGGCAAAGAAAGATTATGAAGCGGCACTAAAAGATTTCACAAAAGTAATTGAACTAGAGCCGGACTATATGGGCGGTTATGTTTATCGAGCTCGAACAAACGATGCAAAGCTAGGCAAGAATTCAAAAGCCGCCCTCGCCGATTGGACGATCGCCAGGAAAAAGGGATACACACCTTGAACGCTATTAGTGGCAGCTTTCAAGAGCCCCCAGGCGGTCAATTCGGGAAATAACGATGGTTTTCTTCAGCTGTTTGGAATAAGATTCATGCATTCTGGGAAATGCATATTAGGGAAGTGCCGGAGTTTAAACCTCTTATGAACAATGCTGGTCTTGAGCAGGTACTACAAGAGCAAATCAAAAGCGCTGAAGCCACTTTACGCGACACCGTTGCAAAGCGGGGCAACACACATCCTGAAACTTTGCAGATGCTCTTGCAGTACGTTTGCATAGTTCGCCACGCCGGGCAGAGTGAACTGGCCGAACGCCTGCAAGCTAAAGCCAAAGCTTTGATGGAAATTCTTTCAAAAGATCCCTCACAACAAGCAGAAGCAACAAAGGCAGTTCAAGCCGCAAAAGCAGCCGAAGCGGCCCGGCAAGCAGCTTTAGCAAAATCGGCAGAAGACGCAAAAGCACAAGCTGCCGCCAAAGCCGCCGAAGCGGCCAGGCTGGCAGAAGAAGCAAAAGCGGCCGAAGCCAAAAGAGCCGCACTGGAAGCAGAACAGAACGCCGAGCTCGACAAAAAAGCAAGCCTGGCAAAGAAAGCGGAGAAAGCCAAAGCCGCAGCAGAAGAAGGCGTTTTCGATCTCGATATGTTCGAAGACGATGACGAAGAAACAATGGCGCTGACTCTGGAGCTTGTGAAAGAAACGCCGGCCCTGGCACCCGCCGCCGTTAAAGCAGCCACAGCAGTAGCGGAAGCAACAGCAAGCCGGGAGGAAGCGGCGGCAATCTTCCTCTACAACAGCAAAGGAGAGCACGTAGCCGTTGCTTACAAGGCTGGATTATATTCGCCGCAAGGAGAAAATATCGGCCGATTGCTGGAAGATTTCGATGTTTATCTGGACCGCAGCGGTTGGTACTTAGGACAAATTGTGGACGGCAACCGGCTTGCCCGAGACCTTACCTGGAAGCATCGAGATCTCAATTTCGGAGATCGCGGCAACGAAGGAAATTGCTCGGGCTGGGGACGCAGCCCCGACATCGAACGCACGTTCTTCGACCGCGGCTTTGAAGATGTAAATCTAGGCGACTAAGCTCCGACGGGTTTATCCCGGCCGCCGATAAGTTATGCGAAAGCTCGCGGCATCCTGCCATGTCACGGCTTGCTCAACACGACGTTGCCATTCGTAATTCTCACGGGCTCTGTGATCGGAGCGCAAATCTTCCAGACAACGATTGAGCATTTCATCATCAGCTGCTTCGAATATACTCAGCCTCCGGAGCGAATCTCGCTTGACGCTCTTGTAACGACGACAGGCCGACCAGCCGGGAATATCCGCTACTTGCAAAGGCAAATAATCATTTTCATACCAGTCTTGAAAAGATTCATCCAGCTCCGACTTCATTTCATGCGCCCATATGAAAATCGGACGGCTGCCGAATGCGCCATCCAGCGGACTTCGCTCATGTGTCCAGGAATTCAAATAGCTGATTCTGCTGAAGTTTCGAAGATGATTGTTTTTCCATTGCTGAAATTCTCTAATCAAGTCAACCAGCGCCGGTCTTGTAAAAATATCGTCGACTTTCTCCAGAGCTTCTTCTGATTCAAGCTCATAAATGGTCAAGAACTGTTTGTTATACCATCTCAAGGTGCCGCTCACGGCGGCTTCTTCATAACGGCGAATTGCTTTTACTTCAGGAGACTCTCTTAAAATAGCCGGCAAAAAGCGATGTTGATAAAAAGCATCAAACTCCGAAACTTTCTCCGGCGGTACGGTGAGAGATACGACCATAATTGGATGTTCAGCCATTTCAAGCGCTCCCTTTGCTCCGGCAGCACAATTGTATCAGGACTTTGATTTAAGCCTGTACTTGTCCAGCGTCGAAAGAGCTTCACTGCGAATAAATGAGACGTCCTGCCGCCGGCTGGCGCCGGCACTTTTCTCGATAATTTTCGCATCCAGCAAGGCCGCGGCGAAATCCTTTTCAGCTAAATCCGTGCGCATTTTTGCGTCCCAGTAGCGAAGACATTGATAAATCGGCAATCCCCTCTTTTCCACAATGAGCTGCATCTCTTTTAAAGAATCGGCAGATTTCTGGAATTGCTTCAAAGCTATGTAATCGAAAGCAGAATTGATCAGGAACGGCGCTTTTAAGTCACCGCTCATCAGCGCAAGCTGCTTTTGATCGAATTTCAAAGCCTCAGTTGTTTTTCCCATAGCCAAAAGAACTCTGGATTTCAATGCAAGTAAATCCAGTTTATCGCTCATGTCGGCAAAGCCGAATTCCATTCCCAGATCGCAGAGGCTCAAGGCTTCCTGATATTTCTTTTTGAAGAATAAGCCCGATGCAAGCTTGAGACAAACAGGACCAGGAGAAGACGCATCCTGCTGAGCAAGCAATCGACAATGCCTGCTAAAGTCGTTTAAGTTCAGTTCAGACCGACCTTCACAAATCGACTTCGCCAACTCCAAAGCAGCCCTATAAAATGACATACTCTCGATAATCGACGCCACAGATGGAACTTCCTTTGGAGCAATTTTCAGCAAGGACCAGGCACTGGCCACATTGCCGCAAGCAAAGTAATTTAAGCCGGCATTATATGCATAAATAGACTTAGAGCCTGAATCTTCGCAAGCAGCAAAACATTGCTTTAGTTTTTCATCCGATTTCTTTGTATCACCCTCTGTCAGGTACTGAATATGCCGGAGGTAATGAAAGTGAGCCGCGAGTTTACTTGGAACATTCAAATACTCTGCCGCAAACTCGGACATTTTCCTGACAAGCCAATCATTATCTTCAGGACTAATCCTGCTCAAAGAAGCGAGCTCGTCAATAACTTTCTTAACAAGTCTTTGATGCCGACGCTGTACGGCAACTTTTCCATATCTTTGAAAGAGCCGCTCTGCAGTCTCGAGAGCTTTCAGCAGATGAGCGCGACAGTCAGCCTTTGCGCCTCGCTCTTTAGCCGCATGAGCAGCACCGAGTTCTAAATTGACCGCCTTCTCAAGAACTATGACGTCGGCTTGTTGCCGACTCATTGCAGGCAGTTCTTGCTTTTTGCGCACAAAATTCAGAGAAATTGCAAGCAGCAATATCGTCGGCAGCAGGAGAAAAGCAGGCGAAGTGAATTTCCTGGAAACAGAAGTTTTTGCCCGATTCCTGAGTTCCTCTTCCACGGCATTAGCGAATTCAGCCTTCAAAAGAGATGCGTCGGCAATTCTCTGCTTTGGGACTTTTGCCAGACACTTTCTCAAAAGCTCCTGCATTCGGACGGAGACCCTCGCACCTTTTGGATAGCGGATCTCCTCATGCAATTGCTTATACATAAGCTCAGCGTCGCTTGCCGCCTCAAAAGGCGCAGCATCAAACAAACATTCGTATAAAATCACAGCAAATGAATATACATCGGACGCAGGCGTAGACTGCTCTCCTCTGCAGCACTCAGGACTCATATAAGCCGGTGTTCCGGCGAGGATGCCACTGCGACTTTGAGTCTGCGTTTGATCCGGATCATAGAATCGAGCAATGCCGAAATCCAGAATCTTGCAACTAATATTTTCGCTTCCCAAATCACAAACAAAAATATTTGCAGGCTTAATGTCTCGATGAACAACATTATTTTCGTGAGCAAACGACAGGGCCTCTATTACTTGCGACAGAAGCGATGCCAACTCATGAAATGAAAGCAATTTGCGCTCTAAAACAGCCGCCAAACTCATACCGTCAAGATATTCCATCACCAGATAGACACTTCCATCATCTAAAGAGCCCAGGGTCTTACAGGCGACAATGCCTTCATGTTTAAGCTGAGCGACGATCTTAGCTTCTCGTAAAAGCTGCTCCTGCTCGTGCCTGCCTGCCGTTTTCAAAATTTTGATCGCGACTGTTTCTTGGCTAAGTAGATTCCGAGCTTTAAATACAAAACCGTGCTGTCCCTGTCCGCAAAGCTCGATGATCTCGAAACGATTTTCAATAACAGTGCCGGCCGGATAAGCGGGCTCGATCGGAGTTTCAGAAGGTTCAGACTCGCTATTCATCAGCCGCTCATCAAATGACACGACTATTATACATAGCCAAAGGACGTTCGCGAAAGACTCGGATCAGGAATCGAGCTTTTCCGGGCTTTTGATTCGACAAGACCAGACCCAGAAAATGATCAGAGCTTGCAGCGGCAATCTGAGATAGAGAATCCAAATAGGAATTGCAGGAAAAATTTCAGGATGCAAAGCCATGTTTATGTTTGCAGGAAAAACAGCAAGCAAAAGCAAAATCAGACCCCAAACTGCGGCATTTCGAAGTGCCGAAATCAACAAGCCGATTCCGCCTGCAATTTCAGCCAGCCCGCTTATATAAACAACTTCTTTTACCCAGGGAATAAAAGAAGGCACTATTTTGCAAAACACTTGCGGGTTGATGAAATGCAGAGCACCAATTGAAACAAAAGCAAAAGCCAAAACACAACGAGAAAGTCCGGATAAAGAGACCTTATTCTTCGTCATCGTCATTTGCTTTTTCGGCCGCTTTCTTAGCCTTGCGAGCCTTTTCTTTCTCTTTTGCTTTGGCTCGTTTTTCGGCCAGCTCTTTTTCTCGAGCGGCAGCTTCCTTTGCTTCTTGCAATTGCTGCTTTTCACGCGCCTTCACTTCAAGATAATATTCGTAGTCTCCCGGGCAAAGCTTCAAAGTGCCATCGACTATTTCAACAATCTTGTTTGCGATTTTGGAAATAAAATGACGGTCATGCGAAACGAGTATAACCGTGCCCTCGTACTCGTTGAGAGCCTCTTCGATCATTTCCTTAGCAGGGATATCCAGGTGATTTGTGGGCTCATCCAGAATCAAAAAATTCGCAGAGCGAGTCATCATTTTAGCAAGAGCCAGGCGCGCTTTCTCTCCACCTGATAGTTCGCCGACTCTTTTGAAAACAGTATCGTCGCTGAAAAGAAAGCGTCCCAGGAGCCCGCGAATTTCAGAGTCTTTCCATTGCGGAACTTGCTCGGCGATGGTCTGAAGCACAGTCTTTGTAAGATCCAGAGCTTCAGCCTGGTTTTGTTCGAAATAAGCAGGAACAATGTTGTGTGAACCAAGAGTGATGCTGCCTTCGCTCGGCGTTTCAGAGCCCATTAAAAGACGTAAAAGCGTTGACTTGCCTGCTCCGTTTGGACCAAGAAGAGCAACTCGATCTCCTCTCTCAAGCAATAAATTAGCCCCAAGAAAAATCACGTTGTCATCATAAACATGAGTCAGATCTTTGATAATCGCGACTTCTCGCCCGCTACGCACACAAGGCGGGAAGCGAAATCTCAGAGTTCGCTCTTCCGATTCGGGAGCTTCGACCAGATCCCATTTTTCTAACTGCCTTTCTCTGCTTTTAGCTTGCGTGCTGCGATTGGCGCTGGCTCTGAATCTATCTATAAATTCTTGCTGTCTTTCCAGTTCTTTTTGCTGCCGCTCGAAAGTAGCCTCCTGAGCCTCGCGGTTTATTTGCTTCTGTTCAAGATAAGTCGAATAGTTGCCCAGATAACTGGTTGAAACACCGCGCTCTATTTCCACAATATTCGTACAGATGCGATCAAGAAAAAAGCGATCGTGGGAAACAATAACCATCGGGGTGGAAAGTCCGCGCAAATAGCCTTCCAACCATTCAATAGTTTCAAGATCGATATGGTTGGTGGGTTCGTCGAGAAGCAAAACATGAGGTTCTTGCAGCATGACTTTGCCGAGTCCGATTCGCATCTGCCAACCACCGCTGAACTCGCTGACCAGCCGCTCTGCATCTTTTAAAGTAAAGCCTATTTCCGGAAGAATTTTGTCTACACGCAATTCCAGGCCGTAGCCGTCCCTGCTCTCAAAATCATGCTGCAAGCGCTCCAGCTGTCGAAGCAAGCGAGTCATTTCCTGCTCGTCGGCTGTTTCAAGCGCAACTTGCACATGATGCATTTCCTGCTTTATTTCATGTACTTCGGAAAACGCGCGCAAAAGTTCCTCATGAACCGTGTTTCCTTGAACGATATCGAATTCCTGGCTCAGATAGGCAATGCGAATACCAGGCTGTTTGATAACGTCTCCTGAACTGGGTTCGATTTCGCCGGTGATAATGCGGAACTGTGTTGTTTTGCCTGTGCCGTTTGCACCCACCAGCCCCAAACGCTCGCCGGCTTTCACCTCCCAACAGATGTCGCGCAGCGCTTCGCCGTTGGGAAATACTTTGGAGATATGGTCGAGTCTTAGCATTGAATGATAGAAGCGCGTAGCCTGTTCGCGACAAATGATTACGACGGCTTAAAAGCCGTCCCGATCAGAAGTATATCGAAAAGCAAGGCAGCGCAAATCGATCAGAGGCTGACTGAGAGCAAAAAGTTACTCTGTATCTTCCAGAACCAGACAGGCAACACTAGCCGTGCCGGCTTCCAGAACGCCCAGCTGCCGCGCCGCTTCGTGTGAAAGGTCAATCACTTTGCCTTTGGTGAAAGGTCCTCGATCATTAATCACAACTACACAAGACTTGCCGGAGCGCTTGTTCATTACCTTAACTTTGGTTCCAAAAGGCAGGGTTCGATGAGCGGCAGTGAGCTTTTCCTTCTTCAAAACTTCGCCGGAGGCTGTTTTTTGTCCATAGAGCTTATGGTGATAGTAATCGGCTAAACCACTGAAAGAATTGCCCTCAGTCTTCTCCTCTTGAGCAGCAAGAGCGGGCAGGGATACTAAAAAAACAGAGGCAAGAGCTATGGGATATACGAAGGAGATTTTGCGCATATAAGCACTCCGTTGCCCGACTGAGCTATTTTGACTGCTTGTCGGCGCCTGTACCCTTAGAAAATTTCTAAGTCGTTTCAAGAATGCCAAAAGCTTAAGTAATTTCAAGAATCATCGCGTCCAGGACTGAATTTCAAAGGATACAAACGATACCGGGGGAAAGGGAAGGCTTGTCAGATTGCTCGGAATGAGGCAAATCAGCAATCTCATCAGGGGGAAGAACGGTGAATTGGCAAGTATCGGAACTGAAAGAGGCCAGGTCCCTGGTCGAAAACAACGGCCGCCCAGACGAGCGCGCCACCACAGGCGGTGAAACCGATCCGGAATCGCAAGACGTGAATCAGCTTCAAGATGAGGCCAGAGAAGCTTTTGAGCCGCGTTATCGCATTGTATCGGAGAGGGCGGAGCTTCTATATACGAGAATCGAGACACCGGAAAAGGGGAAAATCGGTCCAAGTGATCCGGAGAAGGAAATCAGCGCGACCATCGTTGTAAGATCGAGAGCCAGTGATGAAGAGTTTAATCAGACGCTGGCAAAGATCGCCAGGCATGAAATTAAAGCGCTCAGCGACTCCGAATACAATGCAAAATTTGCAGCAGATCCGCAAGCAATGGCGCGAGTTTTGAAATTTGCTGCCGACAACGGTCTTTCAGCAGCAGAACTGGACTCAAACTCCGGACGAGTTCTGCTCAAAGGCAAAGTAAAAAATTTCAAGGAAGCCTTCAAGGTAAAACTGGACGACTACAAAGGTCCCCTCGGTGTTACGCGAGAGCGAAGCGGCTTAATTTCTGTCCCAAAAAATTTAGCCAACGATATAGAGGGAGTCTTTGGGCTTGAGTCAAAATCGCTTGCGCACTCAAACGTAGTCAGGCGAGATCCGGAGGGAGGCTTGTTCCGTCCCCGCATCAGCGGCGCTTATATGCCCTCAGATGTTGCTGATGCCTACCAGTTCCCCCACGAGTCTAAAGAAGCCGGACAGGGAGTTGCCATACTGGAATTTGGAGGAGGCATCGACTTGAAGGATAACGCAGCTTATTATGCTGCACACGGACTCAAAGTTCCGGAGATAAACATTGTTGGAATCAACGGCGCAAAACCGAAATTGGGTGGAGCAGCAGACGACGAAGTCGCACTGGACAGCCAGATTCTCGGCGTCGTAGCGCCGGATGCAAAGCAAATGCTCATCTTTGCGGCCAACTCCGAGCAGGGATTTGTTGATGCCGTCACTCGGGCCTCTTTCACAAAAGAAGGCGAAACCCCAAATTCAGCGATCAGCATTAGCTGGGGCGCTCCGGAATCAGCTTGGACAAGGCAAGCAATAGAGAATTTAAATCTAGCTTTCAAGAAAGCAGCGCTTAAAGGCATTTCTGTTTTTGCAGCCACAGGCGATACCGGCGCAAAGAACTCGACCTCTCGATTCACCGCCGACTATCCGGCATCAGATCCTTTTGTAACGGGCACCGGAGGCAGTGAATTGAGCATCTCGCAAAGCGGCGATAAAGAGATAGCATGGAACAATGGCGGTGGCGGCATTTCCGAAATAAACAAAATTCCAGACTTTCAAGCCGAGTTGAAATTGCCGGAAAACGCAAACAAAAACGACATTCGCGGGCGGGGCGTACCCGACATCGCAGGCAACGCTAATCCGGCACACGGCTATCGAATTCGGGTCAGAGGACAGGAAGCCATCATGGGCGGCACCAGCTCCGTTGCACCACTTTACGCCGGTCTTGTTCTTAGACTCAATTCGGCACTGGGCGAACGAGTCGGATACCTGAACCCCTACCTCTATAAAAACGGGAATTCAGGCATTTTTCGCGACATCACAAGCGGTAATAACGAAGGTTATGACGCCGGCCCGGGCTGGGATGCAGTTACAGGCTGGGGGTCTATTAACGGCAGCAAATTGCTGGAATCGCTAAAGTCGGAATTGAAAAAGCAAGAGCCCTGCCCTCGCTCTCTTGAAAAGCACGGAGACATTCTTAAGTAAATTCAATCTAGTCCCAAGTCCAGAATGCAAAGCTCTCTGTATAGAACTTCCTGGGCGGGTTTGGCTGGCAGGGTTAGCCTCAGGGGTAAAGGCGATGCTAAACGATAGCAGCATCTTTTCAAGCGTACTTGAAACTAGCGGCGGAGGCAGAAAGCCCTCGCCCTGGGACAATCAGAAGCCGCAGCAGCCCGAAGCGCCGACTAAGAGCGATGCGGCTTCCCCCTGGCGACCGGCTCCGTCAAGTCCGGACCAGAGAGGAGATGCACCCTGGAGATCGGCTCCAAGACCAGCACCGCCGCTTGAGCGACCGCGGCAGCCTAAGGATGATCCGTTGAACCCTATACCAACTGGAGACTCCCCGAATTTGCCTTCTAGAAGCGGCGCCGGCAGAAGCAGCGAAGCGCTCGTAAATGCCTTCAACAGAGACAAAGTCACTCGCAGTGAATACTCGTTTTACGAGGCCGTGGAAAAAGGAATCCAGCTGGGCAAAGAGAACGAAACTGCGCTGGAATTGCACATGCGAGATTGGCTCGGCAAGCAATCCACAGCAAATCCACTCAGCTTTATGAGAGGCACCGCAATTCTAGCGGCCGCACTTGGAGAATTTCGACTGGAGGAAGGCAGCCGAATTGATTTAAGTTCTCACGCCGACAAAAAACCGCGCATTCTAAAAGGCTATGACTATGACTTCGGTGGTGAAGCCAACACCTGGTTGCGTATGTCTGCCGGTTCACTTGTGGAAGCACAGCAATATGTGCGCGGTCACAAAGATCTCATCATTGAAGGTCAGGCAATGGATGATGCTTACCTTGGGCAATTGAAAAATCTGCAATCTAAGATTGAAAAAAGTCTGGACAATATCTACGGACCCCACGATATTGACAGCATTTACGAAGTTATCAAAACAGAACTTCGCTCTAACAGCGGTGACTGGCAGAAAGGTCTGGTTCGACTCAAGTATCAGCTGGATACATTGAAGACGAACGACAGCCGTTTTCTTGCGAAATCAGCTCGAGATGTGGCTCTTGGATTTTATGCCGAAGCCGACTATATGAGCACAAGAGATAACGGCGAAGAAGCCCGAATCATGTACCAGGCGGCTGATCAATATCTGGCAATGTCGAAAAGATTCGATGGGGCGGCACCGGATAACATTGCTCTGCAAGAGATTTCAAGCAAGCTGAAAGAAAGAATACAAAAATCGATAGACAATCAGTGGAGCGATCCCTTCAACAATCCATTAGAGATTCCCAAAACGAATCCTCTTCTAGTCTGAAATCAAGCTGAACAGATCAAAAAATCTTCCATAAGATCAAAATGCGCATCTAATTCAGGATAAAATTGCCTGGTTGAGCGAGAATTTTCATGTCGCAGTGGCGAAATACTCTAATAATCATGAACCTGCTTTTGTCTGTGACGGCAGCCTGCATAGCTGCGCCTATAAGCATGGAAAAGAACCTTGAGCTTGCTCAAAGAAATTTCCAGGCGAAAAACTACGTCGAAGCCGAGAAAGTTTTGCAAGCTTTGCTTGCAAACAAAAAACTCGACGCCTTTCATATTACTCGCGTGAAAGCTTTAAATCTTTTGCTCAAATGCTATTACGCAGAAAATAAACTCAGCGATGCTTCGAAAGTTTTCAAAGAATTACTCCCGATACTCAAGCACAATTATGGCGCCGAAGATCGAGATTATTTGCAAAGCTTGAAAAACTATCAGGCATTGGCAATAAAACTGGGAAGAACTGAAGAGTCAAGATCCCTTTCCAGAGAAATTGATATTGCTGAAAACCCCGGCTTGACGCTTGGATACATAGATAGAAAAGGCAAATTAGTAATCAAATGGTCTCTAAAATTTCTGGAATTCGTCAATTGCTACAATTTGCCCGGTCCATTTTCAGAAGGTTTGGCCTCAGTTTATCAGGGAGATCCTGAAGGCAAAATAGCTTACATAAACAAGGAAGGTCAAACTCTCATAGCGTCATCAAAATGGCAGCGAGGACTGCCTTTTCACGACGGGCATGCACAGGTTTTCAATCTATCCAGTGTTGCTTTGATTGATAAAAAAGGCGAGATCAAAGTCAGTCCACACCATGATTTCTATCCGACAGAACGGCGAGAAGGACTCTGGGGAAGCTCCGGTGGCGGAAATTACATCGACGACAACGGGGAAGTAGTGATTACGGTAAAAGCCTCCAGGCTACGACCCTTTCACGAAGGAATGGCAGCAGTCTGTTTGCAGGAAGCAAAGGACCAGTACAGTCCATTTGGCTATATCGACAAAACAGGCAAAGTCGTGATCAAAGCGCAATTTACCGATGCCAAAGATTTTTCAGAAGGATTGGCTCCGGTACAGAAATTTGTAGAAGACAAAACAATTAGACGAGACTGGGGCTATATCAACGTCAAAGGAGCGCAAATAGTTGAGGCAAAGTATGATTGGGCAGACGAATTTTCAGAAGGCCTGGCAGTCGTAGCGCAAGTCGCCGAAGACCCATGGAAAATGGACTACGGCTACATCAATCACAGCGGCAAAGAAGTGATTCCCCTGCGCTTTGACTGGGCGGAAGCATTTAAGGAAGATCTGGCACTTGTGCACATTCCCGGGAAGGGAGATCGTTATGATCATGCATTCAAAAACGGCAAAGGCGGATTTATTGATAAAAGCGGGCGCTGGGCTTTCATTGACAAATCAGGCAAAGTTGTTTTGAAAGCACCGGAGAATGCAGAGGAAGTTTGGAGCTTCTCCAACGGATTATCACGAATCAAAATCAAGAACAGCTATGGATTCATGGACAAAAGCGGAACACTTACAATTGCAGCGCAGTTCCGCTTTGCTGACGACTTTTCAGAAGGTCTCTCGGGAATAGCAAAATGGTGACGAAGAAAAATAACTTCAGCATTTTTTCCGTCTTGCTCTTGAGTATGATACTCGCGCTTGCGCTTAAAGCCGCCGCAGCCGACAAAGCTGTTTTTGTTTTCGCATTCATTGATAAGACCGGCAAAACTCTATTCAAGCTGCGCTTAGAGCCATTCGGCACGGTCGGCGTTTTTTCCGAAGGCATGTGTTCCTATGCCGAATACAAAGAAGGCAAAGGCAGCCTTTTTGGCTTCCTGGACCGCAGTGGCAAGAAAGTGATCCCGGCACAATTTGCCGCAGTCCACGCATTCCATGACGGACGAGCAGCTGTTTTCTTCCCTACAACTCCAGAGAAAAAAGCTAAAGGGAACTGGGGCTTTATTGACAAGACAGGCAAATTGATTATCCCAGCGAAATTTCCAATAGTCGATGATTTTTCCGAAGGTCTTGCTGCCGTTCAAGCGGAAAACGGCAAATTCGGCTTCATCGACCCTGACGGTAAATTCGTAATTGCAGCGCAGTTCAAAACTGCCGGGGGCTTCTCGGAAGGACTTGCAGGAGTTGAAAGCGGCTATATCGATCATAGCGGCAAACTGGTAATCAGAAGCAACCGAGGTGGCGTGCATAAATTCCATTGCGGGCTGGCCTGCAGAGAAGTACAAAGTCTTTGCCACGAATTTTACGGATGCAGCAAAGATGGAGAAATCTATCCCAATAATAGAAACTGGGGCTATATAGACAGCAGAGGCAGAATGGCGATACTACCAAGCTTCGTCAATTGCCGGGATTTCAGCGAAGAAAGAGCAGTTATAGAATTACCGATGAGCCTCCCGAAAGACCGGGCCGTAACAGGACAACACTCTTGTTATGGCATCATCGATCAAAACGGCAGTCTCATCAGCATGCTCGATGTGCATAATGCTCCAAGCAAGTTTTCCGATGGTCTTGCCGCCATTTCACTGGACAAAACAAGCAATGACGGCGGCACCTGGGGATACATCGACAAAAACGGCAGAATGGCAATTCCGGCAAAATTCAAAAGGGCAGATGATTTTTCAGAAGGTCTGGCCGCAGTTAATGGCGGCTATATTGATAAATCCGGTGAGCTTCAAATTGAATTGGAAAGCTCTATGCAAGGACCATTTTCGGAAGGAATAGCAGCGGTTTTACTTCCTAACAAATAGGCTGACTAAATACAGCCTATTTAATCAATTCACGACCAGTGGGCTGTCCTGTTTTGGAGTCCCTCATATAAACCCGTCCATCTGGGGTTCTCACCGTTTCAAGACCGTTTGATCTCTTAAAGACCTTGCTGCCATCGGCATTGGACTGAAACCCAAGACCATCTTTTCGAGAGATACTGAGCGAGTTGTTTACAGGGTCACGGCTGAGCTGGCTGCCATTCGGTAAAGCACTTTTGCCTTCCCGTCGAAAATTTTGTCCGGCTGCCGAAACACCAGAAAATGGTCGAGCCGAAGACTTTGAATTTGCCGCAGAAAGTGAGCCGATATTTGTTTTGAGTCTGGCTGCCGGATTTTGATTCTGCTCAGGAAATAACGGACCCGAAGAAACTGCGGAGCTATCAGGGAAAAGGCTCGACTTACGCTCAGGCTGCCGCAGATCCCAATCCATGCTCCGATCCGACTTGCCGGACACGGCATTGCGCCGCTGCTGAAATCGTCCGGCGAAACTGCCGTCCTGCGCAAACACCGCAGGAAAAGCCAGCCATGACAAAACGAACAGGGAGATAAGTTTCTTTTGCACAAATTAGACTCCAGGCACTAATTTCCATTACCCAGTACACCCGGAGAAGTTTCAGTAACAATGCAGATTTAATATTGCCCAAACAGGGAAACAAAACTAGAGATATGATTGACGAAGGCTTTAGTTTTAGAAAGTTTCAAAATGAATGACTCGGTTTTTCTGGCAGGCATAGTTGTGGTCGGCTGGATCATATCTGTTTGTTTCCACGAATTTTCGCATGCACTGGTGGCTTACTTTGGCGGCGATACTTCAGTGAAGAACAAAGGTTACCTTCATATGAATCCCTTTGCCTACACTGACGTTCGCCTATCCATAATTTTGCCGACATTGTTCATGATGATCGGGGGGATCGGATTGCCGGGCGCATCGGTTTTGATCAGAGAAGATCGCTTGCGCAGTCCGCTCTGGTCAAGCATGGTATCAGCCGCCGGACCACTTGCTACTTTTTTGTTTTCGATAGTTTTGCTTATCGTCATAAAGTCAGGAACATTGCCGCTCATCTGGGTTCTGGCATTTTGCTGGCTCTTGAACATTGAAATATTAGTGCTGATCTTAAACCTCTTGCCGATACCGGGACTCGACGGCTTCGGCATCATCGAGCCTTTTATGCCTCGTGCACTGAAAGAACGCTTGCGACCCTTTTACAAGCACGGATTCATAATACTGATAGCAATTCTCTGGATAGTTAAACCAGCTAACTATTTACTCTGGGGACTTGCTGATTTATTCATGTTATTGGCAGGAATCCATCCTCAGCTAATAGATCAGGGACAGGCATTGTACAGGCAGGGCTCCTTTCCCATAGCAGCTTCAGTGATTGCAACTGCGAGCATTGTTTATTTGCTCAAAAAGAAATTTGATCAATACGAACGCTGCCAGGATCTTCTAAAAGCGAAAAAATATGACGACTGTCTCAAAGAACTCAGCAAGATTCTCGAAAAAAAGCCGGAAGCAAAAGCATATCGCCTCAAAGCCATTGCAATTTGCAGCCTTGCCGAAAGTGATGAAGCTGCCACAGATAGCACGGAAGCGTTGAAAGAAGCTCTGTCTGCAATTGATCGAGCCGCAGCTCTAGACCCGGAGTCCTTCGAGAATTTCTGGATCAAAGGATTCATCTGTCATGCAGCCGGACTGCTGGAAGAAGCTTTGCAGGCATATAAGAAAGCCCTGGACCTGAATCGAGATTGTGATGCAGCTTTTATTAATACCTGCAAAATTCTCCGAGTTCAAGAACGATACGAAGAATGCCTGGACCTTTGCGATCAACGTTTAAAGCTGCTTCCCGGGGACCCGGAAACGCTATTTCAAAAAGGGTTGGCGACAGCCTCTGCCGGAAGCTTCGAAGAATCTATAAAACTATTCGAAACTTGCGTTAAGGCAGGCGTCCACAAAGAAGAATCAGAGAGCAATATCAAACTCATCCTAGAGAAAAAGAGCAACGTCGAGCAGGCTTAAGCTTTTCTTTCAAAGAGTCGTGAGCGGCAACAACGCGACAACAATTTGCACTTAGAATCACAGATATCGAAAAGCTCATTGCTCCGGCAAAGCAGCTCAGGCATTTGAGGAATCAGACATGAATCCGCAGCTCGAACTAATTCAAAACAGCAAGCAAGAACAAAGAAATGCAAGCGCATTGGAGAATCAGAGCCGCCTTGAACTGCCGGAGCTGAAGGCGACCGTGCTGGAATTGCAGAATAGCCGCAGCTATGAACTGGCAATGGCAGACATGAGTGACGGCTTGGAGATTAAAGCTTCCGATTTCATCAAGCTCGGGAAGGAATCGGAAGCTTTACTCTCCAAATTCCAGCTGGAGTCGCTTCGAATTGAAAACGGCGAAAACGGCATTTTGAAGATAAAAGCTGA
>JAIEPM010000316.1 GCA_019748395.1 Candidatus Obscuribacterales bacterium | reverse complement strand
GCTGTTTTCGTAAATGTCGGTGCGACTCTGGGCGAAGGCTTCAGAGCCCTGCCGGCGCTTAAAGCCTATTCGATTAATCTAGTCGGCAGTATTGCCGGAGCGCTGCTCTTAGCTCTCGTTTCACTTTTCAATTCGCCCCCTCCCGTCTGGATTTTGATTGCCGGGCTGATTACCCGGCAGCTGGTTAAAAGCAAATTGCTTCCAATTTTAACAAGCATTTTTGTGGCGGCGGCATGCATGACTACGCTCTCCAGCCACTGGTCGCCGTATAGCAAACTGGACATCATTCCGGTGCAAGAAGCACAAAACAGCGCCTTAGGCAAAGGCAACTATGTTCTGAACTCCAACAATCACTACTTTCACTTTGCCGTTCATATGATTCCGGACGAGAAGATGGAGACTTTTCGCGCCGAAGCGAAGTCTCCGCAAAGTGAAATACTGAAACACTATTTTGACTTCCTGCATGTGCCCTTCCTTTGCGCAAAAACTCACAAAAAGGTCCTCATTCTGGGAGGCGGCTCAGGCAATGATGTTTCCTATGCACTCAAGCATGGTGCGCAACATGTCGATGTTGTAGAAATCGACCCGGTGATCAGCAGTCTCGGCAAAACACTGCATCCGGATCGTCCCTATTTAGACCCGCGAGTCAGCCTGCATACGGAAGACGCAAGAACTTTCTTGCGATACTCAAAAGAAAAATTCGACCTTATAGAATTTGCTTACCTGGACCCGGGCTCTACTTTGTCTACAGCTTCGTTTTTGCGAGTTGATAATTTCGTTTATACGGTCGAGTCGATAAAGTCGGCGCTGGCACATCTGGATAACGGAGGCTTGCTCAGCATCAGCTTTGCTACCGGCGCCAAACATCCGGTTACTCGCAGGTTATATCAAAACATCAGAGAGGCTCAGGGAAAAGCACCAAGGGCTTATGTCGATGACGAGTGGGAAAGCGTGCTTCTTCTGGCTGGTCCTGCTGCAGACAAAATTCAGCTAGCGCCTGAAAACATTAATAAGTTGCGTCCCTGGCCAAATGAAGGAGAGCGCTCAAGCAGCACCTTATCCACGGACGACTGGCCCTTTCTTTATCTGGAATACGATAAGAGCGGCATGATTTTGCATTTCGCCATCCTGCTACTTGCGGTTATTCTGCCCGCGCTATTTTTAGCCAGAGCACAGAAAGAAGATATCGGAGATGGGGCTTGCTGGAATATGCTCTTTCTAGGGCAAGCCTTCATGCTTATCGAAACCAAATCAATTACACAACTTTCCTTGTTTTTTGGGGCAACCTGGCTTGTAAGTTCGGCGGTGATTTTCAGCGTACTTTTACTGGCTTATTTTGCAAACTTCTGTGCAGGCAAAATGAAAAGCAACAAGATTCAACCCTTTTATATATGCCTGGCGGCAGCACTTTCACTGGACTATTTTTTCAAGGTACCGGCAAGCGCCGATTTTCATCCATACATGCTGGCAAGCATCGCAACTTTAATTGCTTGCTTGCCTATTTTTTTTGGTGGACTAATTTTCTCGCTCTGCTTCCGGCAAGCTAAAGACCCGGCTCGCTTGCTTTCGGCCAATCTCCTGGGAGTAGCTCTGGGCGGGCTCACAGAAAACTTATGCTTGCTTACCGGAATCAAAGGACTGGTCCTTGTAGCCATGGTAATTTACGGACTTTCGTATCTGGTACTGGATAACAAGCTGAAAACGACGGAAATCGCTTGAAGCATTACTGCATAAAATGCGCAACCGAGCAATTCGCATTAAAAACTTGGGACTATGACTAGAAAAGATGCTTGAATTTAGAGAACCGAGACCAAACGCCCTTGTAGAATCAATCTGCAAAGCGATTCTGCCTTTCTGGCTCAAATTCAGAGAGCATCTCCGGATTCAGGTCAAGGGCAGTCAAAACAATCTCGAAGACTTTTCAAGAAAACGCCGCGCTGTAATATTATTGAACCACTCAGACAGACAAGATCCTTTTGCCATCTGCATGCTGGCAAAACAAATGCATGAAGTCTTTTATTGCATTGCAGCACGCGAATGCTTCGATTGGGATGGGGGCTGGCGGGGACGTCTTTTTCAGAGCCTCGGCTGCTTTTCGGTGATGCGCGGCAAGGCTGATTTTCACTGCATAGCAACAACGAAGAAAATTCTGCGCGAAGCCAAGCGCAAGCTTATTGTTTTCCCGGAAGCTGAAATCACGGCAGATGAAGAGCATCTGCACGATTTGCAAAAAGCGATATTTCATATCATGCTTTCAGTAGAGGAAGAATTAGCAAAAAATCCCTCACTGTCCCCCGACGAAAACGTAGTCATAATACCTGCTGCAATTAAGTTTTCACTTGATTGCGATCTTCACGATGCGGTCCTGCCGACACTTAAGAAACTTGAAAAAATTCTATCGATTCGAAACTCCGAAACTCGCGATGCTCTGTCTCGAATACATGCGATCATCGATTCATATCTAGATCTTGTGTTTAAAACATACGGCATTCCAGAACCGGAAGCACCGGAAGCGAAGCTGGCCGAATATGCCGCAGTCGCAATCCTCGAAAAAATCGCGGCAAAAATCGGCATGAAAAACAACGAGAGTATCTCGCCAATGGCCAAGCTATACGCAACGCGCATTTTCGCAGATGGCAACTCCGAAATAAATTCAGTGGCTCTCGCCCCAAAAGCCCTTCACTGCTCGGGGATCAGAAAAGTCAGCATTCAAAGCGACTTTGAACGGATTGAGAGACTCCTTATCCTGGAGCGGATGTTAGCGCATTCAAGCTCCGATATTCAAAGCTGTCGGATGCTTGATTTTATCGAAGGCGAGCTTTGCGGAGCGATCAGTCCCAAAGGCAGCCAATCATGCGTCTTATCGCTGGGAGCCGCAATCAAGATTTCAGCATACCTGTCCCTTTACGAAGAGTCTAAAGAGAAAGGTGTTGATACTTTAACGGAAGATTTCAAAAAAACACTGCAAGACATGATGGCTTCTTGAACTGATTATTTGAGCAAGTCCTCCCGATAAAATTTCCAGATTAATTTTCTTCGTAGAATCCTCACCGCCATGGTGGAAATCACAGTGACAGGCCGGGGCGGGCCGAGGACAATCGCTGTGGCAGGATACAGGTCGCACTGAAATTCCCATCACTCAATTTCACAGGTAAAGGCATGCCCAATCTAGAAGCGTCGACAGATATCAAACTCAGCAAACATGCTGAGCTTCTGAAGACGGACCATATGGAAATCGGACCAGCAACAGTGCTTGCTGATTTTGGAAAGTCTTTCGTGCAATCTGCCGCAATAGACCCGGTTTGGAATGGACTGGGCCAGCTTGCCACGGCAGGCCATCTGCCCCGAGTTTCAATCATTAATGAAGAAAACGCCAAGCGCAGTCAGGCCGATGCCTGGGCACAAAAATTCGGCTCCGCTTTCGGCGTGGCAGCAGACTTCGCCATTCTCAGCAAAGGCAAAAAGGCAATATTCGGTGCCGGACCAAGCACCGAAGCTCTGGCAGCCATGCCATTCCAGGAAAGAGCCTGGAAGCATGCAGTCGACGGCATGAAGCTTGGCGCGGTCTACGGAGCAGTGTTCACGCCTTCCGACCCTAAAGAGAACCTGCTCTGGGGTCGAGTATCCAATGCCGGGTCGCAAGCCATTACGTTTGGTATGTTGAATTACGGTGCCGAATTCCTTGGCTCGGCAAAAATGTTCCAGAACATCAAGCCCGGAACTTCGGCCATGGTCTGGAAAGACATGACTGTAAACGGTCTGGCCGGCTTCCCCGCCGGAGCCACAGGCGTAGTGGCAGATTCAGTTTTAAGAGGCAAAGAACTCAAGCTCTCGAACATGATGAACGCCGCCACCGATTATGCAATCATCGGCTTTGCCATGGCTGGATTCAATCACGGCATCGGGACGCTCAGCGCGGCTGACGCCAACGGCATCACCACGGCAAGACATATGACCGACAAAATCGGCATAACGAAAGCTCCGGAGCTGGCAGGAAAGCAAGCAGAGTTCCGTATCGTAGACGGCAAAGCCGACTTCGACGGATTCTACGGCAAACGCCTCACTTCATCGGCACCGGCTGAAACAATGCTTAAAGTGCAGCAAAAGTTACACGGGGCATTTAGTGGCATATTTGGCGAGCGTTTTGCCTCATACAGTGAAACTCGACCAATGCTGCTCAGACACGGCAACGAATTCACAGCGCCTGCAGAACTGGCCGGCAGCTTGGGGCTGATTGCCACTTGCGAGCCGCTTGCCGCAAAGTTCAATGCAAATGACGTCTTTCCAGGACGCTCAAGCTCAAGCGACAGAGCCGTCTGGTTGCAACCCAAAGGCGAAAACGGATTCAGGCTGAGCCGCGGCGAAAAACCGGCAACAGGCGAGCTTAGCGCTCCAGAAGCTGTAATGCTGGGTCTGCCGAGACTGGAGCCGCTTGACGCCACTAAAATTCTGGTCGGCGAAGAACTGGACGCCAATTCTCATTTCAAACTGAGACGCGACGCTGAAGGCAAACTCTGGGCTGACCCAAAGCCGGAGTCCCAAGGAATCTGGACCAGATTGAATCCTGGTCTAGAAGCTAAAATTCAAGCAAGCGATCTGGTTTATTCAGGAGATCTTCAGATCGCACCGGCCCTTCTCGAAAAAGCGGCTTCAATGCCTGAGGGTAGCCGGATGAATCTAAATCACCAATTGAATGCAACTGTCAAAAGCGATGGATTATATATAAAAGGTCCAAACAGCATCGAGCGCATCTTTATTAAGGCGCCCCCCGGACCGGTCGAAATTGCACCGACCGCTAAGTTTGTGCATCTGGGACCTGATGGCTTTGTGCCAATCACAAACAAACTGGTGAGCGTTCCAAAAGCAAAGCCGGAAGCAGCGCCAAAACCAGCCGAAACGGCGACTGAAAGCGAAATTCCAACTGCCACTCCGGTGGAGGCGATGGTAATCGACCCGCTTGTACCAGTTGCGCCGTTGACCCGCATCAATCCACTTGAGAAACTGGAGCCGCCAAAAGCAGCAAAAGACAGACCGGTGGTGAACGTACCGGTGGAAGACCTGGGCTCTCTGGCTTCAAGACTCACAGGCACTGTTATCGACCCGAAAGACCCGGCCTGGAGGCTCGGCAAATTCGGAGAAGTCGTTCTTGACCCTGCCCTTGGCGGCGTGGATGCAGGCGACGGCACTATTCGAATTGTTTTCGGCGATTACGACGCAGCTTTGAGTGCAGGCAGATTCACGACAGGTGTTTTCAAACGCAGACTGCAAAGCGATCCGCAGGACAGAAGCACTGCGCCGCGCATGAAAGTAACAGTCGATGAGTTTCAAGATCCGGCAGGCACGCCGCTTTTTGTGCCGGTTCTGGACATCGATGGTCTAGGTGCAGGCAGACTTGTTCTGGGCGACAACCTGCGCCCCCTGGGTATTCAAAACTCCACAAATCTCATAACCATAGACCAGAAACCGAAGCGCTAAGACACGCCAACAAATCCCCAACAATTCGTTGATAAAACAGAGTTAACGGAACTCTCACTGCGGCTTGCAGCTCAGAATCAAGGTCTGCGACCCGGAAGCTCCGCTTAGACTCTGCATCGAAAATTTCAGTGTTCCAAACAATATGGAACGCCCGATTTTTGATGCCTTCTTTCTGGAGGATAGGCTCAATGAGAAACACGCAGGGCGGCGCGTTATCCATGGTTGTTGTAAGTACAATCACTTTGATAATGATTGGGGTAGGATTCTTCTACCTGATGAAACTTATGGGCGGTCAGCGCGAGTTACAAAACGCCGCTGATTCAGGCACTTTAAGCGTGGCCAAAATCGGAGTAAAAACCCCCACGGTTGATATCATCAGCAAAATTCCGGCACAGCGTTCGCCTTTTGAAGGACTGATTGACGCCCAAACCAAAGGCATCAATCTCCAAAGCTACAACCGCGCAGTCGGACAGGCTTTTCTAGTAGCGCTAAATGCTGAAGCAGACGGCTCTGCGGAGGGTATTCGCAACGCCAAACAGTTGATCAAATCTCTGCAGGGAACTCAGAGCATCGGTTCCGACTTAGCCGATAAACTGAGCAATCCAGGCTCAAGCGATGATTCATGGGTGGCACAATCTTTCTTGCCGCTTGCAAAATCCAACTCACTTCGTATGCTGGCCAATGCCGATTCCAGCGCCAATCTCGACTACAAGGTCAAAAGCAATACATATGCAGTTTCCTATGTGCGTCCTGAGCCTACGTCACTCGGACAGAGTTGCACAAACATCGAATTAAATCAGAATTTCAGCAAGCAAGTTCCTTACACAAATTATACGCACAACAGGCAGCTGCAAATTCCGAAAAATGCGATCGCAAGTGACAAAACAAACAAATACAGGTCATTGAGAGGCTATGACCCCATCAAAATCGGAAGAGTTGGAAATATTTGCGCAGTTTCCATGTCTCCTTACGAGCAACCGCATCTGGTATCAAATAAAACCTTTTCCGCCAATACGGTCAGCCCGACCGCGCAACTAGGACTGGTATTACCGCCCAATTCATTCCAGACCTCCATTTCAGTAAAAGACCAAAAATCTTCTTTAAATCTTGACATGACCACTTCATCGCTGGTCGGAACTTCAGCTCTCAATGCACCGCTTTCTAAAGACGAAGCAAATAGCCTGCAACTCTCTGCGACAAGCTCGAAATATGATATAGCCATACCGCGCGGATATTTGATCATCGACAACTGCGGCAACGAACAAAACACCGATTACACCGACCTGCTCCCCCAGCCGAATACGAAAACCGCCGAATGGTACGGTACCGCCACCGGTGTCAGCGTCGATAAGACTTCCGGTTATTTTTCAAACAATGGACGGCTCGAAGAATGGCTCAATTACAACTACGCAAAAAACCAGCCCGGCGGTGCGTTCTTGAAAGAGCCAAGCGTCGATGGTTTATACACACAGAAAGGCGAAGCCGCAAATATAGTTCAGGCCCGGCAAATTCCCGGGCAGAAAGAGCCCAGCCCCTGTCATTGCAACGACCTGAATTCAGATCCAAAATCACCAAAAACATTTGTTCCTATTTGCGGAGAATATGCCACCAGCACACCACCGCCGCTCGGTCATCAAGGGCAATTCGATAAAGCCTATTTCCCGGGCTACCTTAATCCTCCCCTCTACGGCAAAGCCGGTTCGCCTCTAACGGCAGGCGAACTTTCAAAAATGAAGTTGTGGAATTTGTATTTGTCACAGGGAATCGGAGGCATTTACCTTCGAAACAAAGAACTAATCACAGGCGCCAGAGTCTATCCTCATGCACCGGAGTTTCCCGCTAATGATCCGCTCTTCAACATGCCGACTCCCTACAATCCTCCGCCCGGCTCACCAAGCTCACTGGGAGTGAGCACCTCACCGGCAGCACTGGCATACAGCAACCCTGTGGTACCCGGTCAGGTAACAAGAGACGGCTCGGTGCTTGAACTCATGCAGCAGGTTGCGAGCCACTCAGTTACGCCGCTAGCCGCCCTTGACTTAAAGCGCTTTCTCGAGAATCGCATGTGGCAGATTAAACCCGATGCCACTCAGGCCGAAATCGACACAGTACTTATGCTCAAAAAAATAAAAATAGGCAAACGCTATTACATTTACCTAAATGCCAAAAGACAGTTTGAACTCAGCACAGACCGCCCATTCTGGATAAACGACCAGGGCTCGGACCCATCTCCGGACGGCTCGCCACAAAAACCAATAAAAACTCTGCCCTTCTGTCTTCTTGGATCTCTGGTCAACACATCAGCCGATTTCAACATTCACGAAGTGCCTTTCATCGATTACGAACCGCAAGTACCAACAATTTTTGGATACCTGAGCGCGAGTTTCACACCTTCAAGTGGTGCCAACAACCTACTCGGAGTGGTCAAGTTCAGCGAAACGAGCCTGCCTGCACTGCAACTCTTCTCCAACGCCAACTAACTCAGTAAATAAAAGCAGCAAAACAAAATTTCGATTACACATGACTCAGGCTTTCGAGGTTCAACCAATGTCTAAGAACTCAACAAATCGGAAATTCAGCCTATTGCTAATTAGTGCAAGTTTGCATTACCTCGCTGCTGCCGTGCTACCGGCGGCATATGCCGGAGACGGCACATTAATAAGCTGGCTAAGCAGACCTGAGGCGCAGCAAAAGCATCAGGAAAAAATGAAATACACCCCTTCCCTGGCTTATGTGCCGACATACACGGGCAGGGGCTTCATCAGCACGGAAGCCCTGCACTCAAACGGACTTCCTACAGGCGAGTCTTACAACCTGAAATATCTGATGCGCGAATCCGCTGATATAGTGCACAACTGGTACCAGGAAGCGCTTCGACAAAATGGCTGGACAATTGATGAGAATGTCAGCAACACAGGTTCTATCTCAGCAAATCGCGGCAACGGATTGAACTGCTATATCTACACTCGGCCGACAATCAAAAGTGGATTTGCCTGTGAGGTCATTATGCGTTATTCAGCCCGTCCGCTCGCTAAAAACTAAGCCCGTTGGAATGGAAGAGCAGACTTGACAGCTTCAAAACAGGGTGAGAAGCTAACGCAGATACCGGCGGTTTTCCCTGCACTCAAAGCAGATCTGATTTAATTGATTTATGAGTAGCGTTCTTGTCGCAGAAGATGATGAACTCCTGAGAAGCGCAGTAGTAGACGCGCTCAGCAGTGAAGGTCATAAAGTAAGCCCGGCGAAAAACGGCAGCGACGCCAAAGCCTTGTGCGAAATTGCAACCTTCGACTTACTGATTCTGGACTGGAACATGCCGGGCTGCTCGGGTGTAGAGGTCAGCAAATCCTACCGCAGCCAGGGAAAGGCAGAACCAATACTTTTTCTCACGTCCAGAAGCGATATTGTCGATAAAGAAGCCGCCTTCGCAGGTGGTGCCGACGACTATTTGACGAAACCTTTTCAATTGCGCGAACTGATGATCAGAGTCAGAGCCCTGTTGAAGCGCCCGGTAGGATTCGTAGAAGATAAAATCAAAATCGCCGATCTAATCTTTGACCCTAAATCCGGGGTACTCAGCAGAGCTGCCGACGAAGTCAAATTGCAACCGCGTGAAGCTGAGTTGTTGTTGTTTTTTGCCAAACACCCCGGCCAGGTGGTAAAGGCCGAAGCCGTAAGAACAGCAGTCTGGGGAGCCGACTTTGAAGGCTCGGATGTTGCTTTGAGAGCTTGCCTGGCAAAAGTTCGCAAGGCACTGGCAAACTTCAATCTCGAAAAATGCATCGAAACAGTTCACGGCTTCGGATACAAATACAATCCACCAAAATAAAAGCGCCGGCTTACTTAGCCAAAGGTAGAGAGAACCAGAATCTTGATCCCTTTCCCTCTTCCGACTCACAGCCGATAGAGCCACCGTGCTCTTCGATGATAGCTTTGCAAATCGACAGACCCAGCCCGGTTCCTTCCGGGTTATCATCTCCGGAGCTGCTTACAAACTGCTCAAAGATTCGCTCTTGCAAGTCGGGACTTATGCCTCGTCCGGAATCTTCAATCGTGATTATCAGTTCGCCGTTCCGGCTTTCTTGACTCGCAATACGAATCGCCTGGCCCTGGCTGGAGAACTTAATCGCGTTTGAAAGCAGGTTGATTAGCACCTGTGTAAGCCTCTCGGCATCAGCCCTGACGAGCTTGTCATCGCAGCGGTTTTCGATACTGATATTCTTTTTCTCGGCAAGAGCCTGAACACAGGCAATCGCTCGTTCATTTACATTCTGGAAATGAAGATCTTCAATCGACAGCTCAAATTTCCCAGCCTCCATTTTCTCAATGTCGAGAATATCATTGATCAGCGCAATTAAACGCCTGGTGCCTGCTTCCGCCTGCGACAGCCTTTGCGAATTCTTCTGGCTTATAGTTCCCACAGCTCCGGCGATCAGAACATTCAGGGAAATCAAAATAGCAGAAAGCGGCGAGCGAAGTTCATGACTTGCTATAGCCAGCAACTTTTGCTTAATCTGATGCTCTTGTTGCAGGGAAAACGCGGCATCGTGAAAAGCCTTGTCCAGTTCTGCGATCTCGTCTGAACCTGTGACGGGCGGCAGCAGTTCTTCTTTCTTCAAAATCCGTTCGGCGTTTTGATGAACCCTGACGATTCTCTTGCCGATATTTTGAGTCAGAAAGATAGTGAGTCCCAGCGCACTCAAAATATTGACGGACAGACCAAGAACTATAAGTTGATCAAGATTTCGCGCAATCGAACTCAAGGCTGCAGCATCTTTAGATTCGGCCGATTCTTCAAAAGCAGTAAGAGTGTTGACGACTTCGGAAAGTTTTTCCCAGGCATCAAGATAAGCTTTAATCAGATTTGGATCAACGTTTTCGGTAGTTAGCTCTCTTTTTCGGCCTTCTTCAAGAAATTGATGGTGAAGTTCATTTATTCGTTCGACAGCAGCGACAATATTCTTGCCGGACTCAAGTCTTTTTGGATCACCGGCACAACTTTTCATCAGAGAGTCAAGTCGAGCGTGAATACGGCTCTCCTCTTCCTGATAATACAACTCCCTTTCAGGTCCTTCGCCGCCAAAGAATTGGATAACAGCCGAGTCGGCTGCAGCCTCTACAACTTGCTGCGATTCTGAAATTACCTTTCGTGCTTGCGATTGTTTCTGCAGCTGCGAATTAGCCTCTTGAAGGAAATAAGCCAGACTCCCCAGAAGTAGCATTTCAGCCAGAAGCGGTAGACAAATTAAAAGCATGCCTTTATGCCTGATGCGAAATTGCTTTTTCGAAAGCGTCGCGGTCGAAACTTCTGTATTTTCAAGCTTAACTACGACAGCTTGCTTAGGAATTAGGATCTGGAATCTAGCGCCCTGACCAGGACTAGAAATTATCTTGATTGTGCCGCCGTGAGCTTCAACTATAGCTTTCGAAATGGCAAGGCCCATTCCGGTCCCTTTAATAATTAGATCCTTGGGCTGCTCACCCTGACTAAACAATTCAAATAATGATTCATGTAATTCCTCGGGAATCCCAGGTCCGTGATCGATTACTGAAAACTCAATTTGATCCGCATGTTCACAAGCTCTAAGCCCGACCTCGGAGCCCTTCGGTGAAAACTTAATCGCATTGGAGAGTAAATTAACCAGCACCTGCCCCATGCGATCCGGATCAAGTGGAACTTCAGCCTGGCAAGCATCAATAACCAGCGCTATATTCTGGTCTTTTGCAATTGCAGCGACCATTTCCGCAGCAGACTCTAGAAGCTCTAAGGGACGCGTCGGAATTTTTTTGAGCTTGATTTTCTCGGCATTCATCGACTCGAGATCAAGCAATTCTGTAACCATAAGCTGCAAGCGATTACAACTTCGGCTGGCTCTCTGCAAGGCAGACCTGGCCTTGGGCTCAAGCTCATCTTTCTCTTCTGCAACAAGCGCAAGAAGAATTTGTACGGCGCTCAGCGGTGCCTTTAACTCATGACAGACAACACCGAGCAATTGTCGCTTGAATTTTTGCATTTCGATAATGCTTGATGCAGTGTAATGCAGCAGCAAATCAAGATTAGCCAGCTCATCGTTGCCGTTCAGCGGCGGCGCGAGCTCATCCCCTTTTGAAAGCCGTCTTGTTGTTTCCATCAAACTGCGCAAACGACGTTCGATACTTTGCCCGAAAAACAAAGCCAGTCCAAGCACAAGCAAGATATCACCACAAACTCCGAGAACTAGAAATTTGCTGAATGAGTCCGAAATTTCAGCATGCAAGCGCGGACCTTGCCGCACGGAACTCAGCTCCATCCGGATCAGCTTGCCGACAGCGCTATTTTCCTTTCTAGCTTCCCTGTCCTTGTAAGCATCTCCAAATTGAGCCTTAATTTGCTCTCCGATGCCAGGCAAAGCCAGACCACCCGTGTTGTCGGCCCAAACTGCCTGCAGCATCATTCGAAGAAAAGCCCTTGTGTATGCAAGTTCCCTCCTTACTTGAGCATATTTCTTCTTGCTCGTTAATTTTTTTAGAACCAGATAATTCTGATCTGCGTCCTTCCAAATCGAAGCATAACGCTGCTGCAGCTCCGGACTCTTGTGTTTGAACTTAAGCCCAACCAGAACACAAGCCTCGGATATCAAAACATGCAAACGCTCAGCGCGCGCAATCACATCTCGAGCATGCACCTCAGCCTGCAGCTGATTCATAGATCGCTTCAAAAGCGAGCTGAATCCGAATGCAAAGACTATCTCAAATGCCAGCGGCACCGAAATCAGCAATAGTCCTTTGTGAAATAGCTTCATCTATCAATTCAATAGCAAACCGCCAGTTCTCTATACCCGTTAGAGAGAGCTAGCATACTGCAGTAATTTACTTTAACGGCTTGCATGCCATACGTATAGAGGCATTCAGAATTGCAGTCCCGGCAATTTCGTGGGCGCCGCACGGCGGCGCCTCTACCCCAAGGCTGATAGAGGCATTCGAAAATTCATTACGCGAAAGTTCGTCAAAAGCGAAGTCCGCCTGAAGGAGCCAATCCCCAGGCGGACTTCGTTACGGATTAAGCAATCTAGCCTGCCGGTGTTGCGGACGGGACCAGATCGGCGACTCGGCTGAATACGAGTTCGTCGTCTTCAACGTCGATTTTGATTCGATCGCCGTCGTTGAATTTGCCCTCAAGCATTTCCAGAGAAAGGGTGTTTTCGATTTCTCTTTGAATAACGCGCTTCAAGGGACGAGCACCGTACATCGGGTCGTACCCGGCTCGAGCAAGCCAGTCGGAGGCGGCTTCAGTGGGCTCTAGTGTAATCTTGCGCTCAGCCATACGCTTGTTGAGAATATGGATTTGCAGACCGACTATGTGCTTGAGCTGCTCGGCAGTGAGAGCGTGGAATACCACAGTCTCATCGATACGATTTAAGAACTCAGGACGGAAATGCTGCCTGAGCGCTCCCAGCACCTGCTCTTTCATATTGTCGTAAGCGCTGTCGCCGTCAAGCGAGGCCCGAACTTGATAATCGAGAATGTGCTGGCTGCCTATATTGGAAGTCATGATAATCACAGTATTCTTGAAGTCGACAGTGCGACCTTTAGAATCAGTGAGGTGACCTTCATCCAGGACTTGAAGCAGAACGTTGAATACGTCACCATGAGCTTTTTCAATTTCATCAAAAAGAACACAGGTGTACGGTCTTCTGCGAACAGCTTCAGTGAGCTGACCACCCTCGTCAAATCCGACATATCCGGGCGGAGCTCCAATGAGTCGAGCGACTGTATGCCGCTCCTGATATTCGGACATGTCGATACGAACCATGGCTTTATCGTCATCAAAAAGGAATTCGGCAAGAGCTTTTGCCAGCTCCGTCTTACCGACACCGGTGGGTCCGAGGAAAAGGAAGCTGCCAATCGGACGCTCGGGGTCTTTAAATCCGGCACGAGCGCGGCGCACCGCATTCGACACCACTTCAATCGCCTCTTCCTGCCCGATCACCCGCTTATGCAAATGCTGCTCAAGACGCAGCAGCTTCTGAACCTCGCCTTCCATAAGCTTGGTCACAGGAATGCCGGTCCACTTCGATACAATTTCAGCAATATCTTCGTCGCTGACCTCTTGAGAAAGTAAACGCGGAGCATTTTTTTGCTTGAAAGTTTCCTCTTCGGTAGCAATGCGTTTTTCGATTTCAAGCAGAGTTCCGTATTTTAGCTGTGCGGCTCGAGCCAGATCAGTATTGCGTTCAGCCTGTTCAATCTGGACATTAATAGCCTCTCGCTCGGCTTTTAATTGCTGCAACCTGTTCAGTGCATCTTTTTCAGTGTTCCATTGCGTACGCAAAACCCCGGCCGATTCCTGAATGTCCTGGATTTCCTTCTCGATGCGCTCAAGCCTTTCTTTTGAAGCGCTATCGCGCTCTTTCTTTAGAGCTTCCCGCTCGATTTCAAGCTGTATTTTTCGACGCTCCATCTCATCAAGCTCGGCAGGCATGGAATCAATTTCAATTCTCATGCGCGCAGCAGCCTCGTCAACAAGGTCGATCGCTTTATCGGGCAGTGCTCGATCGGCGATATAACGATGAGAAAGCACGGCCGCCGCCACAAGCGCGGCGTCCTGAATACGCACGCCATGATGAACTTCGTAGCGTTCCTTCAAGCCTCGAAGAATCGAAATACTATCTTCTACTGTCGGCTGGTCAACAAAAACAGTCTGAAAGCGACGCTCCAGAGCCGGGTCTTTTTCGACATGCTTGCGATATTCATCCAGCGTGGTGGCGCCGACGCAATGCAGTTCACCGCGCGCCAGAGGCGGCTTCAGCAAGTTACCGGCATCCATAGATCCTTCACCTGATGAACCCGCGCCGACTACAGTGTGCAACTCGTCAATGAAAAGAATGATCTTCCCTTCGGATTCGACCACTTCCTTCAATACAGCTTTCAGACGTTCTTCAAACTCACCACGATATTTTGCCCCGGCAATCAAAGAGCCCATGTCCAGAGAAATGAGCTTCTTGTCCTTCAACCCTTCCGGCACATCTTTCTTAGTGATTCTTTGAGCAAGACCTTCAACAATCGCTGTTTTACCAACACCTGGCTCACCCACCAGCACCGGATTGTTTTTGGTTCTTCTTGAAAGAACTTGCATAACGCGGCGAATTTCATCGTCGCGACCAATAACCGGATCTAGCTTACCTGCTGCAGCTGCAGCTGTGAGATCCTTCCCATAACGAGCCAGCGCCTGATAAGTTTGCTCAGGGTCTTGCGAAGTGACATTCTGCTTTCCTCTTATTTGAGTGAGAGTTTGCAGAATTTTTTCGCGCGTAACACCGGCTTGTTTGAGAATTGTGCCTGCTTGCGATTTAGATGCATCCGAAAGAACCAGCATCAAATGCTCGATGCTGATGTATTGATCATTCAATCGCTCCGCTTCTTTTCCGGCTTCTTCCAGCATCGAAATCAGCTTTGAAGAAACAACGATCTCGTCTTTCTTCATGGACAAAGCCGAGGTTTTCGGCTGCCCGGCCAGATAGCGCGAGAGTTCTTCCACAACAGTTTCCCGCTTCGCCTGCAAGGCGATCAGAATCTTCCCGGCAAGCCCGTCTTCCTGTTCAAGCAAAGCCAGGAGCAAATGCTCCGGCAAAACCTGACTGTGCGAAAACCTCGCCAGAATGTCCTGACAGCCCGTTATAGCTTCACGTGCTTTATGCGTAAATCTGTCTAAATTCATTGCGTGCCAACCTCTCGGATCGAACTGCGCCAGTGTCTGCTTGACCTCAGCCGAGCTTCCTAAGTAGATTATGTGGTGCCGGATTATACGCTGTTCACAAATTCCGATTTTATTTATAACTGCAGATTCAACTAGCGGAGAATTTCAGGAACGGTCCCCTGAAAGCTCTTTGCGCAGGACTTAGCGGACCCGGAATTCTCAGCTGCCTGCCACAATAAGAACCACTCAGTAAGCTCAGTTCCCCGGAAAAATGCGCAGTTCGGGCTCGATTCAGATAGCAAAAGTCCAGCATTTTCAAAAACAGCAAATTTCTGTCACTGAATCAGGCGCCCACCAGCTTGCCGAGCGCAAAAGCAGGACTTGCTCAGCCTATTGACCGGTGTTTACTGAAAACCGGTCCGTCAAGAGGAGGAAATCAGGTCAAACTCCACAAATCATCAAAAAAGGATGTGAACTATGATCAGAAAATGGGAATATGGATACAGGCAAGTCTATATTCTCGGACGAGTCCCCGTTTCACCCATCTGAGTGTATCGGTGCAGTTTTTACGAGTTGTCCCTTTGTCAGCAGCAGAAACCAAGTAACCATGTTGGATTTTCAAGAAGATTTGTACGCAGTTTTAGGGGTTGAAGAAACAGCCGCTCCCGAAGAAATTCGAAAAGCCTATCTCAAACTCGCAAAGAAACTGCATCCGGACCGTTTTCCAAACGACCCGGAGAAAAAGGCCGAGGCTCAAACTGAATTTTCCAGAGTGACACGAGCTCACGATGTTCTCTCCGACGCCAAGCAGAGAGATGAGTACGACACGCTGAGAAACCTCGCCAAAAATAAACTGGCCATCGACTCAGGCACTGCAGCCGCAGCACCGGCTGCAGCCGCCGAAAAAGCTCCCGAGCAAAAAGGCGAAAGTCGCGAAGCCTGGGCAGTAAAACACTGTGAACGGGCTGTCGATATGCTGAAGCGCAAACGATTTCCGGAAGCAGAAACAGCTATTAAAGAAGCAATCAGACTCTGTCCCAACAACGCTGTTTATCACGCGACACTTGCTGAAATTCAGCTAGGTCGAGGCTGGAAAACACTGGCAATGACAGCTGTACAAACGGCACTGAAGATCGACCCGAAAAATCACGAAGCCAAGGCTGTTGAGCTGAAAATCAAAGCCAACACGAAAAGCACCGGAGACCATAAGAAACCGGCTGGCGAGAAGGCAGGTTTCTTAGATCAACTTAAACAACTCCTGAACAAGAAGAGTTGAGCGCATTTTTGTTCACAAGCGACTTGTAAAGAACGTCCACTGACGATACCCTTAGGAACTGTTGGAAAGATGCTCCGTCTGTATCTTCCATGCAATTCCGAGGAAGCTCATGACAGCCTGGATTCCAGCCAAGAGCAAGCAAACTTTCAGAAAGCGCGCCAGGCTGCAATTTGCGATTGCAGCTTGTATGAGCTTGCTGTCATTTTCAGGAAACGCCGCCTTTGTTTCAGCAGCTTTTGCAGACGAGTCAGCAAAAGACTCATCAGAAGCCGGATCTGAGCAGCCGCAAATTGCAGTTTCGAACACTTCAAAAGGCCCGCTCCTGAGAGGCGGCGTTGTTCACGACGTTTGCCCCTTCAAAGAAGATGGTTCAACAGAAGTAATAGAACAGGGAACCGCTCTCAACTTGACGGTAACCGCCAATCTCAACTCAGAGCTCAGCAAAGAAGGCGACGAGATAAGAGCGGAAGTCAGCACCGATTTGAAGGATGGCGGCAAAGTCTTGCTGCCCGGAAAGTGGCAGGTTATCGGTCACGTTTCACACGTGCAAAGCCAGAAGCGCATGGGCAAAGACGGCTATATTGAAATCAAATTCGACAAACTGGTTTCGCCAGACGGCAAGTGGGTTGTGCCGCTGGATGCATCCGCGTCCACAAAAGACAGCACTGCCAAAACCGTGGTTAAACAGGTGGCCGAAACAACAGGATATGTATCTGTAGGCGCCGTCGGTGGTGCGCTGCTTTCAGTACAACTGACAGGGCTGCCGCTTGCAGTTGCAACTCACGGGATTTCAGTCGGCGCAGGAGCGGCAGCCGGAGCCGCTCTCGGCATCGCTGCTGCTCTCAGACGCAAGGGTGATATTCTTTGCGCGCTGCCTGGCGACGAGATACAAATAAGATTACCGGCTCCTATTACTTTGCCGGCCTTCAAGCAGGAAACGATTCCATCCAAGGCACCGCCTCCGAAGCTGAGCGATCTTGACATAGTAGTCAAGAAGAAATCTTTTCAACCCTTTCCTTTCGGAGACAGAAAGAGCCGCCTTTTAACTGTTAGTTTTCTTCTCGAAAATCACAGCAATAAGGAATACTCACTGGCAGATATAGCTGTTGTTTGCAATCATAATCACAGCTATTTGCCCTATTGCGCCACTCCGGGAATCCTCAAAGAACGCAATAAAACAGTCGGACCCAACGCTGTGCAGGAAGCAACGCTCACTTTCCAGGTTGGTGATCCCAGGCTGAAATACTCACTGGTACTGCTTCAACACGGTACAAGCCATATACTTTCGCAAGTGGCAATAAATTAATATTGCGGTTTTCCCCACTACATTGCTTCCAATTAATCCTAAACGGCGCTAATATATGACCATTCACCGGGCTACTTCTGATGAGCATCTTGCGGGAATTACGAAACCTGCACATCGTACGGGCAATACGAACACGAGGCTCAGAGTTGTACACAAGCAAAGGCAGAGTGGGGGTTTGGGGATGAAAGCACGCATAACACAAATGCTGCAGAACATTCATGGAGGTCAGCACAACAGCCGACCTGCAGATTGGCAATCGCATAAGAACCAGAACGCCAGCGTCGATTACGAGAAGCTGCTCCGTGAAAAAGACAGAGAAATAGACAGGCTTCGTCATGAACTCTCCAATACGCAAGCGCGCTTGCAGGAGATGATGGGCTCAGACCTTCTGACTCAACTACCGAACAGACATGCATTTAAAGAACATTTGACTCACTCGCTCAAAAGAGCAGTTCGCCTTGGATATTCGCTTTCATTGATGCTCATTGATATTGATTGCTTACGTGATATCAATCTTCGCTATGGCCACGAAGTCGGCGATACAGTCCTTGTAGAAGTTTCCAAAATTTTGCGCAATTCAGTTAGAGAAATCGACATGCCCGCACGCTGGGGTGGCGAAGAACTGGTTGCCGTACTGCACGAAACAGACGCTGAAGGCGCAGCCACAGTGGCTGAGCGCGTTCGTAGACGGGTCGCTATGCTTGAAATCAAAGATCCGCGCAGCGGCAAGCTGATCAGCCTGACAGCCTCGCTGGCAGTTGCAAGTTATCCAAAACACAGCTGCGATCCGCATGGCTTGCTGGAAGCAGCTTGCGAAGGCATGATCGAAGCCAAAGAAAAAGGCGGCAACGTTGTTGTCGTAGCATTCTAAGTAAAAGGCTTTTGAGTCTGCGACAGCCCTCCTAAACTTAGATGAAGCTAAAGTGTCTTTCAGCGGAAACCGGGATAATTGACAGCGATTTGGCTGATCGAGGAACCCGCAAATGCTCGAAGCTTTGAGAGCGTCAGACCCCACTGCCCTGCCCAGTGGCCCGTCCGAGCACTTTTTTGAAATTATCCGCTCTCAATCGCTGCGTTTTCCAACACGCGAAGCATTGGTCTTTCAGGACGAGCGATACACATACAGCGATGTATTCAATCGAGTTTGCGCAGTCGGCGAACAATTGCAGGCTGCCGGCGTAAAAGCCGGAGATAAAGTCGGCATTCTTTTTCCAAATCATCCCGATTATGTCGCAGCTTTTTTTGCAGTAGCAGGACTGGGAGCAACTATTGTTCCAATCAATCCGTTACTGAAAGCAGACGAAATAGCACATATCCTTTCAGATTCCGATTCAAGCACGCTGATCGTGCATGAGAATTCGCTGGCCGAAGCACTCAAATCTCAAAGAGAGAATGGCGTGCTTAGCAGGATTTTCGTAAGCAGCAAAAACGATATAAAAGAAGAAAAAGTCGAGAACATCGAGATAAAGCAGCTCACCCGTTATAAAAACGCTGGTCGCACGGTGCGCTGGCATCAGGATTTCAAACCCAAAAAAGACCTCGGATTGATTGTTTATACATCCGGAACCACCGGCAAGCCTAAAGGCGCAATGTTGACTCATCACAACATGCTCTCTGTCTTTCCGGAACGTCTGGATATGTTCAATCTGGACAAAAACGATGTAACCATGGCGATGCTGCCCATGTGTCACATTTACGGCATCAGCATTTTGATGTTCGGCACTCTTGCCAAAGGCGCAAAGCTTATTATCGTCCCGAAGTTTGACGCAGCTCAGGTTCTGCAGCTGGTTGAGCGCGAAAAGGTGACATTGCTTCCGGCAGTTCCGGCAATGTACCAGTTCATGATGATGGAAAGACAGAAAAACAACTACAAGCTATCATCAGTCAGACTCTGCTTCAGCGGGGCAGCGCCCCTGGCTCATGATCTGATCAAAGAAGTTGAGGCTGCTTTTGAATCGATTTTGATCGAAGGCTTCGGCTTAACCGAAAGTTCTTGCGTAGCCACTATCAACCCGATGAGGGGCGTTCGCAAGGTAGGCTCAGTCGGGCCGGCTTTGCAAACGGTGCAAATGCGAGTTATAAACGAAGAAGGGCAAGAACTGCCGAGCGGTCCGGAAAATGTAGGCGAACTCTGCATTAAAGGTCCAAATATCATGCAGGGCTATTACAAACAGCCTGAAGCTACAGCCGAATGTATAGTCGATGGCTGGTTTGCAACCGGCGACTTAGGCTATCGCGATCACGACGGTTATTATTTTATCGTCGGTCGAAAGAAGGAAATGATTATTCGAGGCGGCGCCAATATTTACCCCCGCGAAATTGAAGACGTAATTATCAAAATGCCGGAAGTGGCTGAAGTAGCCGTTCTTGGTGTACCCGAAAAACTGATGGGTGAGCGTGTCAAAGCAGTTATCGTGCTGAAAGCAGGCGCCCAACTGAGCGAAGAAGACGTCAAAGCTTATTGCAATGAGCATCTGGCAGAATACAAAGTACCGCGAATTGTCGAATTCATAGATCTGCTGCCGCGCAATTCCACAGGCAAGGTACTGAAGCGCCTGCTGATTGATAGCGCCTCCTGAAAGAATCAGACCTAGAGCTTTGAGTCAAGCAGATACGGGCACTAAAAACTACGACGTGATTATCATCGGCGCCGGTGCTGCCGGTATGATGTGCGCAATTCAGGCTGGAAAACGCGGTCGTTCAGTTCTATTAATAGATCACTCCGAAAAGATCGGACGTAAAATCTTGATCTCCGGCGGTGGGCGATGCAATTTCACCAACATACATGCCAAGCCCGAGAACTTTCATTCGGCTAATCCGCATTTTTGCAAGTCGGCTCTTTCGCGTTACACACCGAAAGACTTCATCAGCCTTGTGGAAGCACACCGCATTCGATATCACGAAAAAAAACTCGGACAGCTTTTTTGTGACGGTTCCGCGCAAGCCATTGTCGAGATGCTGGTCACGGAGTGTAAAAAAGCAAAAGCGGGCTTTCTCATGGAAACTCGGGTGCTCAATATAGAAAAAAACGAAACAGCTTTCTTGCTGCAAACAACTCGAGGACGCTTTAAAAGTCAATCGCTGGTCGTAGCCACAGGCGGCTTATCAATTCCCAAAATCGGCGCAAGCAAATTCGGTTATGACGTTGCAAGTCAATTTGGTCTGAAAATAGAAAATACTTTTCCGGCTCTGGTCGGCTTTGACTTGAAGCCGGAAGACCGGCGTAAGCTTGCTGATTTAACCGGTCTTGCGTTCGACAGCAACGTCAGCTGCGGCAAGCATAAATTCAGAGAGAATACGCTTTTTACGCACACCGGTTTGAGCGGTCCGGCAATATTACAAGCATCCCTTTACTGGAAACCGGGGGATCCTTTGCGCATAGACGTCTGCCCGGAGCGCGATTTGCTGGAGCATCTTGAAAAACTAAGACAGGAAAAATGCAGCAAAGAGCTCAAAAACGTTCTGGCCGAAATCCTGCCTCGTAATTTTGCCGATAAGCTCTGCGAATTGTTCTTAGCTTCCAAGCCTCTGAATTCACTGGCCGCAAAAACGCTGGCGGATTTTTCCGGAAAATTGCAAGACTGGTCGATTTTCCCGGAAAGAAATTTCGGATACGGCAAAGCAGAGGTCACCAGAGGTGGTGTCAGCACCGATGAGCTGTCGTCCAAAACAATGGAAT